>JAZUMF010000011.1:0-19059 GCA_045603485.1 Kiritimatiellia bacterium
CTATTGTACGCATCATCTTGACGAACATGTCTTTATCTGTATCCCCCAGCAAAAACTGACTGAAGATACATCTGCTTACTATATGGTAGTAGCTTTCGCCTATATTCTTGACTCTTGGTTTTCTCATTGTTGTCTCCTTGTTATCTGCGATGCCTGTCCCTTAGGCAGATATATTACCAAAAAATGGGGTGTGGGGCAAGAAATTACATCAAGGCGCGTTTTTTACGGTCGCTTGATGATGGGATGTGGAGGATATCACGATATTTGGCGATTGTTCGGCGCTTGATGTCTATTCCTTCTGATGTGAGTATCTGGCAAATTTGTTGATCGGATAACGGTTTTTTGGGATTTTCAGAGCGGACGATTGCAGCGATGCGGTCCATTACCGCTTTATTTGATACTGACTGTCCATTTGAAGAACTTTTAAGCCCTGTGGAGAAAAAATATTTGAGTTCAAATATTCCTCTTGGCGAGCGTAGATATTTACCCTCTACCGCTCGGCCGATAGTCGTTTCATGGCGCCCTATCTTTTTTGCTATATCGGCAAGGGTCATGGGTTTGAGGTGGGTAATGCCTTTATTAAAGAAGCCTTGCTGCTCTTCAACAATTGCCTCTCCAACCTTTAGAATCGTTTCCTGTCTTTGAAGAAGACACCCTGCCAATGCTTCTGCTGCGCGGATATGTTCTCGTATGTACGCTTTATCTCCGCTTGAAATTTCATTTCGATCGAGATATTCCCGCATTGTCTTGCTAATGACAATAGACGGCATTGTTGACAAGTCTATATCAACAACCCATTTTCCGTACTTGTTCTGATAAACGGTAAGTTCAGGAATGATGTAGTCCGTGGGGGGGACCGTGTCATACTCTGCAACCGGATTTGGGTTAAGCGAACGGATTAACTTGATTGCTGAATCTACCTCGGTAAAGGTTAAGTTGAGCTTTGAGACAATTATCTCTTTATTACCATTTACAAATTCGTCAAAGGCTTCATTTATGATGCGTAATGCTACATCGACATTTTTTGCGTCGGTGGCTTTAATTTGAAGAGCTAATCGTTCTCTGACATTTCGTGCTGCGATTCCCGGCGGATCGAATGTATTCTGAATAATGGCAAGAACCCGTTCGACTTGAGTTATGGAGGTATCAAGAACTTCTGCAATTTCTGCTGTCGAAACGGCAAGCATTCCACTGGAGCTTAAATTTGCGATTACAGTTTCAGCAATCTTCTCATCATCTATGCTGAATTCTGAAGTATTTATCTGGCTTCTAAGATGATTTTCGAGCGACTCGGGCTGGCTGACAGACTCAAACATATACCGCCGCCGTTCTTCAGCATCGTCGGTATTTGAAATCGATGATGCCACTTGACGATGTTCCTGATAATCATCGTCATTTTCTTCTAATGCCTTACGATCTTCTTTTCGGAAGTCGTCTCCATGAGCAGGAGCATCTAGCTCAAGCTTTGGAGCGACGACTTCCTCGATTGCGGGATTCTTTGCTGCCTCCTCGCGGATTTTTTGCTCAAGCGCCAACAGCGGAAGCTGCAGGATGTCGAGCGACTGCCGTTGCATCGGCGAAATCGTCAGCGTCTGCGTCTGCTTTTGCTGTTGGGTTTGAGTTAATCCTAGCGATGGGAAAGCCATAGCATGTCAAAGTTTTTTCTACTTTGTGAATTCAAGGAAGAAGCAGCTATGTGCTGGCACTACCTTTTTAACGACATTACCCTGTACAGTCACTTCTTCGTCTGTCCAGAAGTTGCGCGCCTTTGAGCCATTATAGCCTAGTGCGCCATAATCAAGAACGAATTCTTTGTCTTCATCACCCCAATTGAGGAGGAGAACACGGAAGCCTGATGGTGTCTTTTGAATCCACTTTGATGCGATATCGCTTTCAAAGAGGTCAAGAGGAATACCCGCGGCACCGCGTTCCGCAGAGACTGTTCGACGGACGAGATCCAAGCCTGTCTCATTGAGGACATAGAGCTTATCAGAGAGGTTGATGGCACCGCCGTTGACAAGGGCGATAGAGAGAAGACAACGGGCTTCTTTTGCTAAGATGTCGTCGAAACCGTAATTCCAAGGCACATAATCACTTGGCCTATTCTTAGTTTCTGACGGTTCGACACCGATAAGGCAGCATTGTAAGCGTCCGCGATTTGGATCGTTTACAGTTTCAGGTCCGCGGCAAACGCAGAAGTCCGGGTCTGTAACCCAAACTCGGTTTGAAGCCCATGCGCGAGACGCTACCGCAACGGCGTTGCTCTTTGCATTGCGCCAGGTTGCGTGGATATCACTACCTGCGCGAACCATCTGTACCAAGTCATCACCGGCCTCATAAGCAAAACCGCAACCTAATATTGTCGCCCTGTCACGCGTTGCGTCAACGATTGGACGCAATGCGGTGCGAAGCAATTCACCGCGAGGTAGAGTATTGTCATGCAAACGGGGAGCTTTGAAGAGTGACATTAAGAAGTCAATCTTAAAATACTCATAGCCATAATCTGAATAACGGGTGAAGAGATCATAGACAAACTTCTTTGTCTTCTCGATTGTCGGGTCGAGAATAAAACCATGGCGACGCATACATTCATAGGCAAGGCACGGGAAGCCGCCTTCACTCAGTGCAAGCATATCCCAATCCCATTGACCGATGCGGCTCTGAGGCTCGGCGATATATGGACAAAGCCATAGTCCGGGGATAAAGCCCATCTTGCTGAGATTTTTTGCAAGTGCCGGCATCCCTGATGGGAAGAGAGGGTTGGCATCCCATTCGCCATAGCAATATTGCCATCCGTCATCGACGATAAAACGCTTGATATATTTTGAAAGGATGGGATCGGACGCGACAAAATCTGCATTTTTGAGGACTTCTTCTTCTGTAATGGTCCAGCGATAGTAATCCCAGCTGTTCCAGCCAATTGGCTGAGGCTCGGCGGGCAGCTTAACCTCTGCATTCGCGTCACCGTAATCGCAAAGAGCCTTAAGAGCGTCTTCCGGGATTTCAAGCGAAACGGGAACATCATTCAAAGTACCAGCCTGAGGGAACTCAAAGCGGGTTGTGACTGCGACATTTGTCAAAGCCTTGCCGTCAGAAAGACCATCGACACGAGCGATATTCGGCTGACGAATTGGCTGAGAAATGTGAAGCTTAGTCTCACCAAAGGAAATAACCGTCTGAAAATGACTTTCAAAGGCAGCATCGGGTGTTTCACCAAAATCGGTAACTAAAATATCGGAAGGTAGTTTGCAGGTTCTGCAACCGCCCATCGATCTGCCATTGCAATAGAGGTGTGTGGCATTTTCAATTGTTATACCGTAGATTGGCGAGAGGTCAATACGACGGCACTCTTCTTTAAGCTCGAGTGAGGTTGAAAGACGAACACCCTTTTCTGTTTCGTCAATTAAAATCTTTACCTTACCAGCTTCACACTCGCCAGTAATGGTCTTGCCGTCATCGGAGAGAGTTAAAGGTGAAACAATTTGGCAATCGGCTTCATCGCCAAAGACTTTTGTCTTGGTGACTGCAACCTTACAGCCTTTAAGCTCAACGCCGGAAAGGCATATTGAGTATGAGCTATTTCCTGCTTCAAGTGAAATAGAATTTTTATTCATTAAGACCTGCTTTCTTTAAAGTCCTATAGCCTTATTACTTTTCGACCACTGATATGAAGAGCATGTGACGCTAAAAGGCGAATTGCCTCGGGATAGGCAATATGCTCCTCGACCTGAATTCGTGCATGAAGTGTTTCTGGTGAATCATTATCCATAACATCAACGACGCGCTGAACAATAATCGGCCCCGAATCAATACCTGCATTGACAAAATGAACTGTGCAACCTGCTACTTTTGCGCCATAATCTAATGCCTGCTTCCATCCGGCAATACCGGGGAATGACGGTAAAATTGCAGGATGAATATTGAGAACGCGATTTGGGAACGCCGCCAAAAGCTTTGGCTTTACAACGCGCATGTAGCCTGCAAGAACGACGACATCGACATTTGCTTCTTTGAGAACGCGAATAACTTCGTCTTCAGCCTTGCCCTCTAGCTTTGTCTTAAAGGGTGCAGGATCCATATAGCTGTTGGGAATTCCGTGGCGGGCAGCTCTGTCAAGAATCTTTGCTCCGGGAACATCTGAAATTACTGTGACAATCTTTGCATTAAGAGTCCCTGCCTCGATTGCATCTTGAATAGACTGCATATTTGAGCCTGATCCGGAACCCAGAACGCCTATGCGGAGTGTTCGGGGCTCTTCAACAGGGCGAATACCAATCCTGCCGTGAGGAGTATTACCTTGTCTGATATGCTCGAAGAGGACCTTTTGCAAGGTAGTTTTAAGCTGCTCTTGAGAGATGGAACGACCAAATGGCACAAAGATGCGCTCGTAAAACGAATCATCGCCGCCTGAAGGTAATCCACAGGTGAAAAGCCTATTGAATGCAACGATATTAGAGGTCGGCGGTAAAATCTTCTCAAAGTCTTCGTAGAGTAGCCATGAGCTGCACAAGAATGCCTTTGGTTGCGGCCTGTCTCCAAAATATTTTTTGAAAAATGCGGGTGCAACTTCAAATGACTGTTCGCATGAAATTGGGTCGAGCTTTGAGCCGGCTGGTATATGGACATTGAGAATCGGATCGCCTTCGCTACAAAAAACATCCCATTCGCAATTGCAAAAGTCTTCATCGGCTTTGACTAATTTTAGTGAACCGTCATTTTTATTCTTTAAGCACAAAGCCGCCTTTGGGAATGAACCTGGCTGAAACTGCAATCTTCCCAACTGAAAGAGGCGCATTGAGAGATGTTCACGAAGCCATCCAAGCTCGGCAAAGCCGCGATAGCGACCGCATGTGCGCTCGGCAAAGGTGTCAATCCATCTTGGAATATCCTGCATCGCATCTTGGAGAATGCACTCAGGGATACCGCGCTCTTGATATGCACGCTTTGCGGAAGCGAGATTATAAAGCGCAGGGAAAATCAGGCTGAAGGCATTTGCATTAGAGAGTGTTTCCGGAGGCGACAATGCGTCCTTTACTGAACGCGGTGCCTCAGAAGGCATATATTTTTCAGTAGCGGTATTCCATTCTTCATGCGTACCGAGAAGCGCATCTGAAATTGAAGCCAGCTTTTGCGTTAAATCTGAGGATAAAAGAATTTCTGCCGCTGCCAAATGGATCGCCTCGCGATCATTGTCGGCAATGCCGCAAAAAAGCATATCTTGCTCTAAAGCTTTTTTATTTGCTAAATAATCAGAAAATGTAAGAACCTCATTCTCCATGGCAAAAGACCTCATAAATTAAAAAGGGCGGCGACGATTTCGCCGCCGCCCTTTTAATGAGCTGCAATATAAACAAATTAGAAGCGGCAGTTAAGTGAGAAGTTTACTGCGTTATCTTCGCTACCGTATGTTTCGTATGAAAGGCTGATACCGACACGGCGCGTCACATAGACATCCAACCCGAAGGCTATGCCGGCTTCGCTGCCTGTAGCTTCATAATCATCACAGTCAAAGACAGACCAAACAGGACCGACGAAGAGACCGATTGCGTCAGGCCAAAGATCCTTCTTGCCCAATACTTCATTTACGATTCCGAGAGTGACGGCACCGTAAAACTCGCTGAAATCAGAATCAACGCCGTTGATTTCAGGAGCACCCATCATATATTGGGCTGTCGCAGAAAGACGAATGCGGCTCTCGCACGAAAGAGCGGAAATCAAATCATGGTCAAGGATGCTGACCCAGCCTCCAAAACCATAAATTGCGGAGAAACCATGATCACCGAAGTCGTTGATGTCAAGCTGTGCATCGCCCATACCGACAAAAGCATAGAGAGATGCCCAACGAAGAACATCATAGCCAACCATAAAAGCGATATTATCCTGGCTTAGGGTATTGTAGCCGTCATTAAGCTCGCGTGAGGTGTAGCGATAGAAGGAGCCAATATGAAGCCCGTCCAAATCTTCAGCTGCGACAAGATAGTCTGCGCCAGAGGCCTCGGCCGCGCGAGGTGATGCATAAGTTGTGGAGCAAATGGTAACTGCCGCGACAAGGCAAGCAAAAATCTTTGTTGTTAATTTCATGAATGTTCCTCAGAATTAGTTACAAAAGACACTAATATAGTGTATAATACTACACAGTGAATTGCAATTACTTTATCCTACCGATTCTTAAGAAAAAAGGCAAGGAGTTTTTTATGACGCTTAAAAAAAATTTATCAACCTCTTTGATTTTGTCGTTGTTTATGGCTGGATGCTTCGCTCACAAGGAAGCGCCACAGCGTCCTGTAACTGCGCGCGGTCTTGAAGAGGCAGAGAAAATTGCCGCTGAGGTACAGCGTGTTGACCTTTCAAATACCAAGCTTGGTATAGTCCCTGAATCGGTTAAGGGGATGCCAAAGCTTGATACTCTTTATCTTGCCAATGGCACCTATACAAACTTTTCAGCCCTTGAGGGATTAAAAACGCTCAAGGTGCTTGACCTTAGTTACATTAAACTTACACAAGTACCGGCAGAGCTTGCATCAATAGTTTCACTCCGCGATCTTTATTTGGCAAACTGCAATCTTAATGAAATGCCTGAGTTTTTAGCAGGTCTCCCCGAACTCCGATATATAAATCTTGACCGCAATAACCTCACTTCAATTCCAAAAAATCTTCCAATAGGTCTGAAATGGCTTCGATTAAACGGAAACAAGCTGACAGCCCTGCCTGATGAAATAGGCAATCTTACAAAAATGGAGCGAATCTACCTTCGTGATAATAAGCTCAGTACACTTCCGAAATCACTTGCGGCATGCACGGAAATTGAGGATGTTAATTTAGCAAATAACAACCTTAATGAATTTCCATCTGTCTTGCTTCAATTACCAAAGCTCCGCAATTTGGATCTTTCAGGAAACCCTAATCTTAAAAAGCTTCCTGATGATATCTCAAAAATGACATCTTTGAGAACATTGATTCTTCGTGGAACAGGACTGAAATTGACCGAAGAGGGACGCGACAAAATCCGAAAATCTCTTCACCATACCTGCGTTGTGATTTTTTAATCCAAAACAGATACAATCTTTTCGAGTGCAGCGTCTTTTTTTGCACCACGCTTAAGTGCCTCACTGTAATAGTTTCTCGCAATATCCTTTGACTGCTTGGTCTTTTTGCTGTCCATTACAAGCGTAAGCCAAGCTAAATTGAGATAGGCATCCGGATCAGCGGGAGCTATACGGATTGCAGAGTCAAGAGATAGCATTGCTTCAGGATAACGCCCTGCCGCCGTATATGCTCCTGCAATAAGAAGAAGTAACGGTAAATCCTCGCTTCTGCCACGCAAATCCTCCAATGCCGCTATTGCCTGATCGTTCTGTCCAGCCTTGATTCTAGCTGTTGCAAGTAGCATACGCACCTGACGATTTCCAGGGTCGTAATTTATCATTGGAATCAAAATCGAGATTGCGGCTGATGTTGAACCGCGTTCCACCAGTGCGCGCGCTTCATTGAAATCATGAACAAAATTTCTTGGATCATAAGAAGGTACCTTTTCCTCAGCCTTATCATCAACCTCTGCTTCAGATTCTTCCTCTTCTCCGGAAAGCCGCTTAAAAGCATCTTCGGCAGAGGTCTCTTCATTTCCAAAGGTCTCGGGGCCACCCTTTTGTGTAAGCGGCATTAACCCATTTACAGTTAAGACACACCTTTCGATTTGATCTTTGCAGTAATCAGCTCTGATAGCGGCTAATCCATCTTGAAAATCGGGATCGTCAGCAACAATCGACTGATACCTTTCAAGTGCACGAAGGTATCCGTTCGTTGCCGCTTCGTAATTGTTCTTTGCAAGTGCCGCATCGGCTTTTTCAAGAAGAATATCGGCACTCTTCAGCCTACCCTTTGTTGTTCCTGAAGAACCGAAAAGCGCCCAGGCCTGAGCATCAAAACAAAATGCTGAAAAAACAGCAAAAAAGAATATTTGTAATAAAAAGCGTTTCATAATTCTAACAATTGTAGCACAAAATCGCTAATTTACGAAGTTTTTATATAAGGCGTCTAAAGAGGGCGCCAAATTCCTCAACGCTATTGCGATAATTAAAATGACTAATGATACGCTCTTTTGCGGCAATACCAAAACGCTTACGAAGTGAATTATCTTTTACAAGCTTTTCGATTGCAGCCGCCAAAGCCTTTGAATCTCGTGGCGGTACAACAAAACCCGAAACTCCGTCTTCGACAATTTCAGGCAGACCGCCGACATTACTGACAATTGCAGGGACTCCCTGTGCCATAGCTTCAATTACTGCGCGTGCCAAGCCTTCCCGTTCGACTGTCGGCATTACCATTACATCGATTTTACCTTCAATTGCAGTAGCGTCTTCACGATAGCCAATCCAAACAAAACGGGAATCACTTTCACATAAATGCCGTATCTTCTCTTCCATCTTCTTTTCAACTATTTTTCCGATAATAAGCAGACGAACAGGAAGCTCGCGTGGAAGGCTTAAAATTGCGTCAATAAGATATTCAACCCCTTTTACTGGTCGGACAACGCCTGAAAATGCAAATGTAACAGTCCCGGAAGGGGCCTCTGGCAATGGGGATAACAACTTCCCGTTTTCATACCATTCAATACTGTGACCCTTATAAATTCTGGTAACCTTGCTCTCTGAAATACCTATCTTATTTACAAGATAATTCTTTACCGCATCAGATACTGCAACTATATGATTAAGTCGCGGATTAAAATATGTAAGCCATGCTGCGGGATCAAAGCGGGAAATATGCCCCATAGTGCCACGATATCCAACTACCTTAATATCTGACCTGCCGCGGAGAGCGCGAAGTGCCGTTGCGAGAGGTCTATTTATTGTTGCATAAATAAGGTCACATGGCCTCTTCTCAAGCTCCCTTTTCAACTCTTTTGTAGCCTTGAAATCCATTCTGCTCCTAAACTTAAAGGGAATACACTCAACACCGCCGGCTTCAAGAACCTTCTTCTTCCATTCCTCCATCTCTGGATCATGAAATGCCGTTACATTAAAACCAAGAGATGGTAACTTTGAAAAAATATGTGTCTCCTGAAAATCAAAAATCTGATTCAAAATCCAAATATTCATAAGTCCTCCATTTCCTCTTCACTGTCGGTTGTATTTATAATTGGGTCTAAAATACCAGAAATGCCGCGAAAGAGCAAAAATAAGGCTACATACCATATAATCATGGCCCAAAGCGGAAAATCTGTTCGGAATGACGAAAACGGCAACGATGCAAAATATGCAGATATTGATTTCATAATCCACGCAAAAAATGCCGTTAAATAATTGGCAACAAAAGCTGCCGGCGGAAAAATATATGAAATAAAGAGCCCAAATCCCGTAGCAGCCATTAAAAAAGGAGATACAGGAACGGCAAACATATTTGCAATTACGGAATATGGTGTCAGCAATCCGAAAAAATATGCAGTTAACGGAAATGAAACAAGACCTGCGGCAAATGCGCCGGAAAAGCATGTTAATAAAAAATTCGCGAATTTTACAAAAAAATCTTTAGGCCAACGCCTTACTCGAGCCAATTTATCCCCATTCAACTCGTTGGTGAATACCATTTTACTCTCTTTAAGGGCATAATCAATTCTCGTTATACGCTTACAAAGTCTATGGACTGGACCAGTATAAAGTATTATACCCAAGACCATCATAACAGAAAGGATAAAACTCAAATCCGTGATCTGTAAAGGATTAAGAAGAAGTAGGATAACCACAGTCGCAGCAAGCGACCCAAATATATCAGGCTTACGATTAAAAAGCAAAGCGCCATAATGGATTATAATCATTAAAGCAGCTCTACATGCACTAGCCTGCATACCGGTCATACAGACATAAGCTATCAACAACGGCATTAAAGGAATAATAAGAAATCTTCGAGTAACACCAAAAAATGAAATCAGCCAAACAATTATAACCGCAATGACGCCTACATGAAGACCGGATATCGCAAAAAGATGGATAGTTCCGGCCTTACGGAAATTCTCCATCATTTCTTTAGAAATAGAAGAACGAATACCCAAAGTCATTGCCAAAATCAAATCTCGCTCATCAGGATACCTATCTAATCCGCTAGAGAGCAGTTTGGCTGATTTCTCTTTGAAATCAGAGAGAAATTTCGGATATTTTTTTCTATCATCAAGTATTCGTGAGGAATAAGAACCCGACACCACATATAGGTCATCAATCGATAGATTACCACTGTCAGAATAGAGCCGCTTAAAGACAAATCCGCTAAGCTCAATATTCATTCCGGGTTTAATCGTTGTTCCATCGTCTTTTTCTAATGCCGGAGTTGACCAATAAACGGCAATTGGCTTTGAAATTTTTTGAGGATTACCGCGAGCCCTGAAAGAAACATCCTTCAATGAAAACTCATACTTGACTCTGCCATAATCGTTCGTTGTTACCGACCGTATAAAGGAAATCTCACCACTGATAGTGGCACGGACATCCTTATCTAAAAATTTCTCTAAAAAATCATTCTCGGAATTAACCAACGGTTGATAAAAGCAAATAGCGCGAGAAAAGGCAAAAAAAGCGATAGCTAAAAATGAAAACAAATAACGGTACTTCTTTTTAAGAATAGCAAATACAAAAAAGAATATGGATATAATTACCGATGGCACAATAAATGAACCACCGCTAGGCATAAAACCTACAACGGTGGCTATAACATAAATAACTGCAAGCGGAACGAGCGGCCTTTTAAGGCTTATATCGCCACGGTTCATTTGTACCGATTAAGCACGCTCGACAACTATCTCAGGATCTACATTCGCCTTAAGAATTGTCTCAATACCGCTCTTCAATGTGTATTGGGCATGAGGACAACCGCTGCAAGCGCCCTGAAGGCGCAAGAAGACCTTCTTACCCTCAATCTTAACAAGCTCGCAATCTCCTCCGTCACCCTGGAGCATCTTACGAATTTCAACAAGTTCTTCCTTGATTTTTTCTTCCATTGTCAACCTCTTTCACTGTAAAAGACTGTTAATAATTATACCACAAAATCAGTAAAGATGGCCCATCTTCTCTCTCTTTGTTTCCATATAACGGCGATTAAACTCACCCGGTGGAATAATAATCGGCACCCTCTCAACGATTTTAAGACCGTGACCCTCCAAACCTACAACCTTTGTTGGATTGTTTGTTAAAAGGCGGATCTCATTTATTCCAAGACGAGAAAGAATCTGAGCACCAATTCCATAGTCACGAAGATCGGCTGAAAATCCCAATCGCTCATTAGCCTCGACAGTATCAAGCCCCTTCTCCTGCAAAGCGTACGCATGGAGCTTATTTGCAAGACCTATACCCCTGCCCTCCTGACGCATATAGAGAACTACACCGCAACCCTCTTTTTCTATTGCGCGCATAGCCGCTTCAAGCTGACTACCACAATCACAACGGGCACTATGAAGCACATCACCAGTAAAACATTCACTATGGACGCGGACCAAAACTGGCTTATCGGAAGAAGCAGGATCACCCTTAACTATAGCAAGATGCTCAAGACCGTCAGACTCAGACCTAAACATCCTAAGTCTAAAATGGCCAAACTCGGTTGGCATATCAACAGATTCAACCTCATTAACCAGGCACTCGTTTTGACGCCTATAAGCTATCAAATCTTGAATTGTACAAAGCTTAAGATTATGAACCCTTGAAAATTCCTGGATATCCTCCATCCTTGCCATGGTTCCGTCATCCTTCATAATCTCACAGCAAAGACCGCAAGGTTTAAGGCCGGCAAGAACCATTAAATCAACAGTAGCCTCAGTGTGGCCGGCGCGACGCAAAACACCTCCCTCGCGAGCCTCCAAAGGAAACATATGACCGGGACGGCGAAAATCAGAAGGCTTTGCAGAATCATCAACACACCTTCTTGCAGTCAAAGACCGCTCCTCTGCGGAAATACCGGTAGTTGTATCAACATGGTCGATAGAAACAGTAAATGCAGTACAATGATTATCTGTATTCTCAGAAACCATTTGATGGAGATCAAGCTTCCTAACCAGGCTAGATGCCATAGGCATACAAATAAGACCCCTAGCCCAGGTAGCCATAAAATTAACATTAGCGGTAGTCGCATGCTCTGCAGCGACTATAACATCACCTTCATTCTCACGCTGCTCATCATCAGTCACAAGAACAGGTCGCCCCGAACGAAGCTCCTCAAGAATTTCGGGTATTGTAGCAAACTGATATTCATTATCCATAACTTAATATTATACCATTATAGAATTGGATTTTGTAATAAATATTTTCTGTATCTACACCCTTATTCCAGAAAAAAAAATGAGATTACTATGCGGAACAAAAATTGTGGACAAGGTTTGCATGATTCGAAGAAGAAAGCCTGTTTACAAGTGAATACAGTTTGGCAATTTGCGAGTTTTAGAGTTTTTTTTATTAATCAAAATTTTTAAAACCGCTTTTTTACAGGCTTTGTCATGAAACTTGAATAAATTATTAAAGATTTTTCCGAGATAAAGGTCTACACTAAATTTTACTTGCTATCTACCTAGAACTTTGGTATTATAATTGAAGCATTAATCGCGCTCGTGGTGGAATTGGCAGACACGTAAGATTCAGGTTCTTATGCTGCAAGGCGTGGGGGTTCAAGTCCCTCCGGGCGCACCATCACGACAAGTTTCAGGAGAAGCAATGCCTAATATTAAGAGTGCTGAAAAGCGCATTCGTCAGTCAGAGAAGAATCGCGCAAAGAATCGTGCGGTAAAGAGCAAGATCAACACCGCTCGCAAGCCCGTTCTTGAAGGAAAGGGTGATAAGGAAACTATGGCTAAGGCCGTAGCGGAATACTCATCTGTCCTCGATAAGGCTGTTAAGCAGGGTGTTATCAAGCGCAACACTGCCGATCGCCGCAAGGCTCGTGCAGCAAAGCGTCTTGCTGCTGCTGAATAGCATGTTTATCATCATATGCATTAAAAGCCGTTGGTTGCTAACAGCCAGCGGCCTTTTGTGTTTCAAATTTACTCAATAAAAATGAAAATCTGTGTTTTAGCAAGTGGAAGCAAGGGAAATTGCACATTAATATCATCAGGTAAGACAACGATACTGATAGATGTTGGAATATCTTATAAAATACTAAAAGAGAGAGTAGAAAGAGTCGGATTCAGTGTCAATCAAATTTCCGCCATACTTGTTACACATGCACACGATGACCATTTCTCAGGATTAAAAGTCCTGTTAAAAAACAATCGTATACCGCTTTATGCAACAGAAGAGACAGCCTCAATAATTGATTCGGTATTTAGAGATTATATAAATAAAAACAATTTTGAATTTGATTGGGCATACATAACACCAGACAGCTCATTTGAAATTGAAAATCTGTCAATAACTCCAATATCAACACCACACGATAAAAACGGTTCTGTCGCATATATAGTAAGTGACAGCTGCTGTAAAATTGCAGTAGTCACCGACCTAGGATATATACCGCAAAATCTGGCTTGCTCGCTTGATTGCTGCAATGCACTCGTACTAGAGATGAATCACGATCTTGAAATGCTTCAAGAGTCAGATAGGGAAGATTATCTTAAAATGCGTATTTCTAGTAAAATAGGACATCTTTCCAATGTACAGGCAGCTGAATTTTTAGAGCAAACAAATATCGATAATTTAAAGTATCTATTCCCTGCTCATATAAGCCATGAATGCAATAATAAGGAAATAATTTCATTTACACTGAATACCTTAAAAAAAGAAACAAATTTCAAGGTCGTTGAAACCTTCCAAGATAGAGAAAGTGAAGTCATAATCTTGGAGTGATAAGCCTGTTAATAACTTTATAATAACTTCTTTTTTTGTTAGATATTTATGTTAATAACCTTCAAATATTATTGCAATCTTTTTAATAAGATTTAACACCCTTTCAATAACAAAAGACAAGTTAACAATGTTATTATAAATTGAACTTTCCATTAAATTACATTAAGCAAGCAATTTCAAAGACTTATTAACACTATTAACAGGGACATAATACTAATACTAATTATATATATAAATAATAATAGTATAGACAGTTAATCAAATACAGCTGAAGTCTTTCCAAGCTTCTCAAGAATAATGTTAATATTGTCCCTAATAGAAGAATCACTCTGATATAGCTTTTTAATCTTTGTACATGCGTGATAGATATTAGCATGAGTACGATTAAATTCACGGGCAATCACAGGCAATGAATTTGATGTAAGAGTACGGCAAAGATACATAGCTACCTGTCTGGGAATGACAATAGTCTGTAACCTACCCTCCTTATTCAAATCATCCATATCAACCCCGTAAAACTCGCAGACAACCTTACGGATAGTTTCAGAAGTCAGAATATGCTCCTTCTCCTCGCTAATCAAATCGCGAAGGATAAAGCGCAGATTCTCCATTGTAAGATTCATCTGCGGATTAAGGTTCTTATATGCAAGAGCCCTATTCATAGCGCCCTCAAGCGTACGAACATTAGAAGTTACATTCTCAGCGATAAAAGATTCAGCCTCCTCACTCAAAGTAACTTGAAAGTGAGACTGCTTATACCTTAAAATAGCCAGACGCATCTCATAGTTAGGAGACTCCATCTCGACAGAAAGACCAGCATTAAAACGCGAAACGAGACGCTTCTCAAGCCCAACAACCTCAGATGCCGGACGGTCACTTGTAATAATAATCTGCTTATTAGCCTGGTAAAGTGCGTTAAAAGTATGGAAAAACTCCTCCTGCACACCAGGTTTATTAGCAAAAAACTGAATATCGTCAATCATCATCAAATCAACTTGACGATATTTGTTTCTAAATTCCAAAGTCTTATTGCGCATAATAGCGTCAGAGTACTCATTAAGAAGAGTCTCAGTCGTCACATATGCGATTTTTTTACCCTTATTCAGTAAATCGTGACCGACAGCCTGCATCAGGTGCGTTTTACCCAAACCGGTGTCACCATAGATAAAAAGAGGGTTGTATGCCTTACCAGGGCTCTTAGAAACAGCAACAGCGGCAGCATGCGTAAAGCTATTTGAAGGACCAACGACAAATTCGTCAAATGTAAATTCAGGATTCAAAGACCCAATACAATTAGCTTGACGCTTAGCATCAGATATAACCTTTGGCTTTACAGGCTCAGTTTTTTTAACAAGTACCTCGGGCTGCGGAGGTGGCTCTTGATTAACCTGCTCTTCAACTACCCAGACGATGGAATGCTTAGAACCTGTCGCAATGGTTAAAGCATTAGAAATAAGATCGCTGTAGTTACTCTCAATCCAAGTAGCCAAAAACGAATTTTCAACAGAAAGAGTAAGCTTATCTTCAGTCAAAGAAATCGGTTTATTTACGGCAATGTAATCCTCAAAAACGCTATCGTTATTGATAACGCCCCTAAGGTTTTCCGAAACATCGGACCAGATTTTTTCGAGTTCAGACATGGTATAAATGAGAAAAAAATAAAGAACGGAGTGATAATCAAACCATTCTAAAATAAGTATATTAGAATAATATCATAAAAGAAATAAAAAATAAAGAAAAATTATTATGTCGCATAATAATTTTAACTTATTTACCCTTATTTCTCTTTATCCAAATACTCAAAACAGCAACATCGGCTGGGTTAACACCCGGGATTCTCGATGCTTGAGCCAAAGACCTAGGCCTAACCTTTGAAAGTTTTTCTCGACTCTCATACCTAAGTGCCGATATTGAAAAGTAATCAATATCCGGCGGTATCAAAGTCTCAGCTTCAGTATTGAGCTTCTTTGCCTGAGCCTCCTCCTGAGCAAGATAACCGAAGTATCTATAATGAATCTCAACCTGCTCGATAGCCTCATCAGATAAAGAAAGACTTGCAAAAGGCATCTTCCTATATTCTGAGCCGGGACGCATTAAGGCTCTTGCCCAAGCACCCTTTCCCGCCTGATCACCAGGAGAATTATTGAGTCTCTCGATTTCTGATAAAATTTCATCATTAAGTGCTTTTGTAGACGAAAGCTGAGTATCAGATAAAATTCCAATACGCTTTGCAGCATCATAAAGTCTAAAACGGGCATTATCTTGACGAAGCAATAAACGCCGCTCAGCCCTGGAAGTAAACATACGATAAGGTTCTTCTGTACCCTTCGTTATAAGATCATCGATCATAACACCTATATAGGCATCTGATCTCGAAAAGATAAGAGGCTCCTCATTTTTAACGCTAAGTGCAGCATTTATTCCAGCCATAATACCTAAAGATGCTGCCTCCTCATATCCGGTAGTACCAATTGTCTGACCGGCAAAGTAAAGGCTTCCGATTCGCTTAGATTCAAGAGTCGCATCTAACTCTCTAGGATCAATAGAGTCATATTCAATAGCATATCCGTATGCTAAAAATTTAGCATTCTCAAGACCCGGCACCGAATGGATCATTTGTTCCTGTATATCCTTTGGTAAGCTATTCGATAGACCGTTAGGATATACTGAAGGACTTAATCTAGATTCAGGCTCTAAAATAACATGATGTTCCGTTTGAGATGTGAATTTTACGATTTTATCTTCAAATGATGGACAATATCTTACTCCAGTACCTTGAATCGCTCCTCCATATAATGCACTTCTTGAAAGATTATTTCTCACGATTTCAGCTGTTTCAGCTGTAGTATGAGTCATTGATACAATCATAGTATCATTAGCCGGTTGCCAAGGTAAAAAAGGATTTGTGCCACGTGGCACATCAGTTTCTCTTTTTGGTAGACTGTTCCATCTGATATTTTCATTTAATTTTTCAATATTTTCATCTGAATTATCATCTCTTGAATCAATAAAAGCGTCATAATCATGTGAAATGTGCCACGTGGCACATTTGTTCTTAAAGTTATTTTCGATAATATTTTTATATTTAGTGTGCCACGTGGCACATTTATTAAGTCTAATTAGAGTGTTGGTTGAGAAAAATGGTGCCGGATTTTCACTTTGCTGAGGATTTGTCTTAGTAAAATCAATAGAGTCGACATGTAGTCTTGGAGGAGTTCCGGTTTTTAATCTTATCAAATCAAAGCCGAGCTTTTTAAGATTTAATGATAATTCAGAACAACCCTTTCGTCCGTCACCTCCACTTTTGATGGCGTCATTACCTATAAAAATAACGCCACCCATGGCAGTTCCTGTTGTTAAAATAACCTTTTTTGCATTTATAATGCCGTTATTTTTTGTTTTAATTCCGTTTACTATATTATCACTGCCAACTTCAATTCCAATGCATTCATCCTCTAAAACAGTCAAATTTTCAGTGCAGAGCATCACGGCCTGCATTCTGTTGGAATATGCTATCTTATCGCATTGAACTCGATTAGCTCTGACAGCCGGGCCTCTACTAGAGTTAAGAACTCTAAATTGAAGTCCCGCTGCGTCGGTATTTAGAGCCATTTCTCCGCCAAGCGCGTCTAGTTCAAATACTAAATGCGATTTTGCAAGTCCACCAATTGATGGGTTACATGGCATACAGCCGATTCTGGCAATATCAGTGGTAATTACAAGAGTCTTACATCCCATTCTTGCAGCCGCAAGGGCGGCCTCGCAACCAGCGTGTCCAGCACCAACAACGATGATATCAAATTCTTCTTTTCGTTCCATTTCAAAAACCTTCATATATATATTTTATCAAAAGAAATGGTATAATAGTAAAATGATGAAAATTTATAGCAGTTTTATTTTTATACTTTTTTTTCTCATTGCCTTTACTGTCGAGTCATTTGCAGTGGGATATAAATGTCGTTTTTCAAACGGTGATGCCTCATATGATGTAACACCCCAAAGGGTCGATGTTATTGATTCATACGAATCAGTCACCAACGCTACATTTTGTCATCTATCATATCCTGATGGTTTTATAGTCACCAATGCCACATTTGATAATAGTGCCTGCAAGTTAAACCTCTATGGTTCTCAAGGTTGTCAGCTCTCAATTGATTGTGTAGATCCATTTTCTCCGCAAATTTCAGATTATAAAGGGGATGACAACGCTACAAATTCAATTATATTATGCGACATTAATCTCTCTTCACTGCCGTCAAACTCTACCAATTACTATTATGCCGATGGAAGAAGCGTAGGGTATGTTTCCACTACAAATAACCCTTCGAATATCCTTCTCACTGATACCAACATCTTAATTAGAGGCATATTCTATACAAATTACAATCCAATTTCATCACCGGTCGAATGCGTTTACGATACAAATGGTTTTTTAGTTGTAGCCTGCCGAATGGACGGATTAAAAATCTTCTCAGCCAATCCCCAGAATCCAAATTTCGGTAAAGAAATAACCTGTTATAAAACAAAAGGTGATGCCCGTGCGCTTGCAATCAATAACGGCATAATCTGGCTGGCTGATGGAGCAAATGGAATAGGGGCATATAAGCTCGACGAAGTCGGCTTGATTACCCATTTACGGCAATATACATTACTCAAAGGAAGTGCAAATGATATTGTTTGCCATAATGATTCACTTTATGCCGCCTGCGAAGAAGCCCTTTTAGTTAAAATTCCTTTAGACCTCAATAAGCGTCAGGTACTAACCTATATAAATCCTCAATCAAAAGACCTGTTAGAATATTCGCATCTGATGATTTCAACTAACAATATTCTTAAAGTTATTGATTCAAAAAATCGCAAAACAATACTCTACGATATATCACAACCTCAACCTAAGCTTATAAGTCTAACTGATTTATCAGAGTAATTTTGAATACTTTCGCTTGAAGATACTTGCAGAAACTGGTTATTTGAAAGTATTACCTTTCATAAACTAAACTTGATTTTACGACCTAATTCAAAATTGCCTTTACTCATACTTTTCAAGGAGAAGTCGTATTTTTTAGCATAATATTTTGATTTGTGCTATAATATTGTAGTGAACCTAAATTCGGCAGTTGGGGGCTGAGAATTGCCGTTTAAGACAATAGGTTTACAATCGCTTCCATTGACTTGGGAGCTGTTTTTCGTTACCACTTTATTTTCTTCAGTCGATTAGAGTCAGCGGCTCCGGAAGGAGGCC
>JAZUMF010000012.1:0-29986 GCA_045603485.1 Kiritimatiellia bacterium
TAGAGGGTCTTTACGCGATAGATCAGCATTTCTTCAGTAATCTCGGTTGGTATTGGAACATGGGCAAGGATATGGAAATGGTTGTCCATTACGCAATAGTTGAGTAGCTCTATGCCGCTGAAGATGGCTATGCGGCGAAGCATGTCGACAAAGACCGACTTGCCCTCTGGGCTCAATAGAAACTGCTGCAGGGCGCAGCGGCTTACAATGTGGTAGTAACCTTCTCCGTCATTTTTGATTCGTGGCTTACGCATAATTGACTCCTTATTTTTAGATTGTGTAATAAGTATATTGGATAAAAGAGATATTGTCAAGTCAAATAGTCTGACACCGCGGAGCGATGACACTGCGGAGCAAGAGCAACACCGCAAAACAATCTAACAACTGCACAAAAGAATTCGTGTACTGCGAAAGCCATATTTCGCATTTGTTTCCTTCTTGTGTCTCTCATCTCCTGCGGCTCATAAGTCGAAGCAAATACAGAAACAAGTTTATGAAATCAAGATATAGCGTTAATGCCCCCATGATTCCGACCTTGTGCATCGTTGCACCATCTAATTCCTCGGAAGCCGCTATGCGTTTGATCTTCTGCGCATCGTACATTGTAATCCCCGTAAAGATGACGACTCCTGCTAACGACAGAATCCAATCAAGGCTGGAACTGCGGTAAAAGATGTTAATAATTCCAGCGATGATCAACCCCCAAAGCCCCATCCCACATATCGAACCTATGGAGGATAGGTCTTCTTTTGTAAAAGTCCCCCAAAGAGCCAGACCACCGAACATCCCCGCCGTTATGAAAAACACCCTCTGAACAAGTGCCAGTTCATATGCTATGAACACAATTGAAAGCGTTAGCCCATTCAACACCGAGTACCCAAGAAACATTGCATGGGCTATCAATACAGGAAGTTTGTTGATTGTCCTTGATAAGACAAAGACAAGCGCGAGTTCTGAAAAAATGCAAACACTAATCCCCGCGCCAGTCAATATGCGCTGCCCCAGGCCGCTGACCGCAGTGTACCACGCGACAATGCCTGACAGCGCGAGCCCCGCGAACATCCATCTATATACAAACTTGAATATAGTCGCTACCTGGAGCTGTTCCATGTGTGAAGCATATTCAAACTTGCTTTCATAGTCTATCATTGTATTCTCCCTTTGTTAAACTTACGAATAATGGAACTATATAGATTAAAAACCTCTTAAATTACGGATGTCTTTCCAGGCTACATTGACTTGCGCCATATACTCCGTTGCCTTTTTAATCATCTCCTCAGGCACACCATTTGCTCGCAATAAATCTGGGTGATAACGTTTAGCAATTCTACGATAGGCCGACTTCAATTCTTCTACTGTAGCCGTTGATTCCGATTCAAGGATTTCGTACGCCTCAAGTATCGAAGACCTACCACTCACATAAGTACGATTCCAATCACGCATTTTCTTTTCTTCGCTTTGCGATTTTCTCTTTGCTTCTTCCTTATCGCATTCTATGAATGTGGCTCTACGACGACGATAAATGATATTGTAATATTCTCTGGGAATATTTAGACAATCACAAATGTTTTGCAGTATCTCTTTTTCTGCAGGATGTAGCCTTCCATCTGCACAAGCAACATCCCAAAGGAGTTCATAAAGAAAATAACAGATTTCTGGAGTAGCAACTTGACTACTAAACTTTTCAGCATACCAATATACTGAGTTTTCCTTGTCCTTTGCTATATTGAAGATGTTGGCACAATACTCTCGTCTCCGCTGCGCAATCTCAAATTGCGTAAATACTTTCTCAATCACATTTACTTCCTCTGCCCTTACACGCCCATCCGCATTGGACATCTTGGCTAAAATGCTGAAAAGGTAGTAAAGAAATTCCGTTTCTTGTTGGAGCCTCATTCGATCCGCTTCTTCAAGTTTCTTTTTCCTTTCTTCTTCTAGTTTCTTTACCCTTTCCTCTTCAAGTTTCTTTTCTAATTTTGTCGTTGGAAATATTTCAGCGAAAAATTCTACAACAATCTTAAAGAAATCTACAACATAACTAAATAATCCAGTTAAAATTACAGCATAAAATAAAGATTGAACACCTAACCAAAGCCCAAATAAGAATTTTAGCAGGAAACCTACATCCTCAGGCCAATCTGCAAAAATAAGAAGCAAAACCCAAAGGATAGGCCATATTACGAGCAAAAAAACAATAAAAATCATACGCCTCAATGCCTAGTTATTTGATACCCATTAAAGGTTTTAACAGCCGTATAGTTCAGTCCTGAATACTTACCATCCCCAGTGCGTTTCATTTTAATCACTTCTCCATTATTGAGGGTAAGATATCCGACACCATTACGAACCGTAAAATCTCGTGCATTTACACCATAATCTAAATATGGTGTAAACTCTCCCATTTCACTAGGCGGGCTTGAATAGTCTTCCTTAATGCGCTTATTCGCTCGTTTTTCACATGAGTCAATGACACATCCTCCCATAAGCAAAATAAGCATGAAAATACAACCACAACCATTATCATCTCTTTGACGATTCATCTCCCTATCTCCCTAAAAATCCCTATTCTGCGTTTTCGCTTACATTTTCGAGTGGCTTTTCACCATGTGAAACAAGTATCTTGCTTATTTGGGTGAGATTATAAATTCCTGCGCTGAGACAGGCCTTGTAAATTATATCTTCTAGTATTGATGAAGACAGGGCATAACCTGCCGACGCTATAAATGCCTTAAATTCGGGTGGTGAAAGCTTAAGTGCAAATGCAAAAGCGATAGCTGTTCTCTTGGAAACTGGGCGAAGTTCATTTGTGACAATCGCCGAATATGTTTTGCGACTGATACCAGCCGCATGATAAACTTGCGGAGCATCATCATCAAACCGATCTCGTACATATAAAATAAGTCTTGCTGCGAAAGACGGATTTGCAGAATTTAGGTCTGGCATCTTAATCTCTATGCGAGAGGCGGGCTTTGGTACTTTCATATTTGGATTGACCTGACTTTTTAACCATTCACGATTTTCCTTATCACTTGAATCCGATGGCAAAGCAATACCGAAGGAAATAGTATCGTTTGTGACGCTAGGCTTATTACTTGCCTCCATGGATTGCAAATCCAAGGCAATTAAAAGGTCAACACAAATGCTACCATCAAATGACTCGTTTGTATATTTCCCTACCAGTTCTTTTGTATACTTATCATCGCATTTTAGAGCCTTGAATATTAAATCCTTTGCGACATTTAAATTCCGAGACACTTCAGTACCGCGTACATATAAAACAGCCAAAGTCCTCATACAATCGGGGATATTAAGACGCACTCCCTCTTCTAGCAATTCAAGAGCGCGCTCTTTATTTCTCGGTATTTTACCAGACAAATAAAAGGTGGCTAAATTACAGATCGCTTTACCATGCTTTTGGCTAGCTGCTTTTTCAAGCCAATTGATACTGCAATCATATTCTCCAGACAACCAGAGCATTCCTCCATACGCATTCTGTGCATCTGCATTACCTGACTCAGCAGCAAGCTTCAAATTCTCAAAAGATTTTTTGTATAGTTCATCGGCAGTCTTTATATCAATATGATGGAGACCATACCCATAACGATAGCAAGCCGATTGATAAAATGGAAGGGCCCACATATTATCTTGGACGCATTCGCAATCATCTATATAAAGAATCGTGAAAAAATCCCTGTCATTCCAAAGTTCTATAATATCTTCATTTGTATACTTGGACTTCTTCTTATTGATGACTCTGAACTCATAATTATCATCCATAACGATTTGAAAATCATCATCATCATCTTGTTCTTCTTGGGACAAAATAGTATTAAGTATCAAATCGAGATCCTTACCAAAAAGATCAGGCTCTTTTGAGTTACGCGAGTTTAGTGCGCCAAGTGGTTTTTCTTGCCCATAATTCATAATTTGCCCATCAAATAAATTCAAGACCAAAACAATATTAACATAATTTTGCGAGATACGACGAAAATGTCTTCGTTTTGAAGACGAATTAAAGCCTATCGTCAATTTTGACTGAAGTCTGCTTTATGAGTAGAGGCTTAGCTAGGCATCGGAGCAATTAAAACACTTGAAATCTTTTTCAGTGTAATTTATCATTGTATAAAGGTAAAACGCTTCTACAACTTTTTGTTCATAATGGTGTATCATGGCTAGGGAATTTCTCTTTTCAAATCTTAAGGAATGCTTTGCTCCGTCTGACAATCTTTCAGAATACGGAGACATAGACAAGTGGCGGACCGTTTCATACCGTGCAAATGAGATAAAAGGAACGATGCTTTCATCTTTAATGGAATGCGTTCCTCGGGATGTCTCTTTTGACCCGAAGCTTACCGGGTGGTATAAGATTTATGTTGGTTTGCCGTGTATCAACAATCAAATTATCGAACTGAAACTTTCGCAGGACAAGAGTTTTTTCAGGCTCTCTCCATTAACTCAAAATTGGCTATGTAAAAACATTGAGGAGGTTTTTTGGCGATATGCCAAAATGGACGGTGAGTCGCTAACGCTTTCAAAGTCTAACTTCCCGGGAAATCCTCGCCCTGGTATGCTTGCATGGATTCGTTTTGTCGAAATGACGGATGAGGAAGTCGCACGGGTACTTAGAGACCGTCAATCAAGCGAAACGAAGAATCTCTATGTGACTGACGATATTCACAACTGCATGTATGAATGCGACACTTCGATATCGGGCTTTTGGAATAGAGTTGCAGCACCTTACGAAGATTCTGACGCAGAATGGCTTTCTGTCGAGCGAACGGATGTCTTTGTCTTGGGCAAGACACCGAATGATAGAGATGATTTGCACGCATTTAATAGAGTTGGCGACAGAAATGTCCAAAAAAACGCGCACAATTTTGACCAGATTGCATTGATGAAAGAGCTTGTCGATAGCGGGCACCGTTACAATCTGAAGATGAGCATTTCTCTTCGCATGGGAGCTTGGGGCATAGGATACCCATTCGACCAGTGTTATTTTGACTATGACTTTTTCTTGAAGAATCTTCATTTATGCTGCAAAATGCGCCACGGCGTCAACGCCAAGGCTTTGTCATATGCATACGAGGAGGTTCAGAATCTCGTCTTAAAGCTATTACTTGAGATGGCTGATAGCGGCTGTGATGCCGTTACATTGATTGCCCATCGCGGCATTCCATATATCCTATATGAGGAGCCTGTTGTTAAGCTTTTTACCGAGAGGTTTGGATTTAAGCCATACGACTTGCCTTTGGACGACCCGCGCCTGAATGAGATACACTGCGAGATTATGACGGGATTCTTCCGCAAATTGCGAAAAGCTCTTGATGAAGCTCATCCTGAGCGCAGAGTTGAAATTCACTTGCGCTCTCTTTACAGTCTCTACGACACGAAATATATCGGCATTGATGCAAAAAAACTTGCAGAAGAGGGCTTGATTGACGCAATTATCTCTTATCCGGTATCTTACCGTGAGACTTATGCCGATGGTGTAATCAAAGCCGACGGTCACATCGATATGGCGCGCTATGTCGACTCTTTCAACGATAAAAGCTTTTGTCACTTTGAGCATCGCCATGACTTCCACTATGTTGACCAAATTGCAGACTCAAGGGGGCAGTTGCAAGGTCCCGCCGACCTTGCAGGTTGCGTAAAGGAGTGGACTGACCTTGAAGCAAAGACAGGCGTGAGAATTTACTTTGAAATCATGCCGCGAATTATGACTGCCGACGAAATACGCGCCCGCGCCCTTGAACTGTATGATGCCGGCATAACCAGAATCGGGCTATGGGATAATTGCTTAAGAATTAACTACAAGGCTATGTGGTCGATAGCACGCAAACTTGGTCACAAGGAGGAGCTTCGTAAAGGCATTGACAGCGGCGTGACAATTCGCCAAGTCACGGAGCTTGCCGGCTTCGATGTTGCAAGTTATCTTCCTGCCTGGGGCGGCTGAGAACTGCCGTTTTACGCATTCAATGCGTCTAAGATACCTTTCAAATATCCAATGGCAAAGAGCCTGCCTAGCGCACCGTAGCCTGGGAGGTCGGGATTTTCGCCTTTCAGCGTGGGTACATGGTCTACGCGGACGGGAACATTTATGCCGTTGTCGATATAGCATTTCATGATGCTTGCCATATCAATATCGCCATTGTCGTGAAAGGTTTCGCGGAAGCTGTTTGGCGTGCCTGTTGTATTCCTGAAGTGGACGAGATATATTTTATCGGCAAACTCTTTGATTGTCTTTTTCAGGTCTTCACCCATGATAAAGTAGTTTGCCTGGCACATTGTTATTCCAAGGCTGTCACTTTGGACGATATCAAATACCGCCTTTTTGATATTTGCCTTGTTTATCATAATTCGTGAAACACCGCCAAGAGACGGCACGGGAGGGTCATCTGGATGAAGGGCTAGTCTGATTCCATACTTTTCAGCCTCGGGAATTACCGCCTTTATAAAATATTCGTAATTGGCCCAGAGCGTATCGGCTGTGATTGCCGCGCCAGTGGGGACAAAGGCTTTGGCGTCAAAGGCTGTCACTTTTGAGCCTCCACGCTCAGGGAAATCATTTTGTGTGCGAAGCCAACCGATATGTGCCATGAAATTAAAGCATATGGTATCGATATTTAGTGAACGCATTATCGGAAACATCTTTATGACGCCGTCGATACATTCGTCGCGCTTTTCATCGCCTGCCTTTATGTGGTCATGGAGGGCATTGGGCATGGGCTCGATAACGACTGGCTTGACGCCGAAATCAACAAACCGTTTATAGACCGTATCCCAATGGGTTTTATCGGTTAAATCAAAGGCGTTGTCTTCGGGAAGACGAATAACTCCGTGCATGACGCCGCACTGCTTCGCAATGTCCCATGCAGCGTCATGTTCGCTTTTGAAATAGTCGGCAAGTATCACTAAACACCTCCAAGTGTCAGGAAGCCGCCATCAACAGGAATCGTTATGCCTGTGACAAAGCTCGACGCTTCATCATTCAGCAGCCACTTGACGCACCCTATTAGGTCTCGAGCCTCACCAAAGCGTCCCATTGGTGTATGTGAAATAACTTGTTCGCCACGCTTTGTTAAACCTTCTTCGACTGTCCCAAGGTAGGCTTTGCTGCGTTCATTTACCATAAACCCAGGAGCTATGGCGTTGATGCGGATATTGGCTGGTGCGAAATAGGCGGCAAGTGACTGTGTAAGATTTGAAACTGCCGCCTTGCCCATTGCGTAGGCAAAACAACGCGTCAGGGGGCAATAGCTGTTCATTGAGGCAAAGTTTATGACTGCTCCTCCGCCCTTTTTGACCATTTGCTTGGCAAAAGCCATCGTTGGAAGAAATGTTCCCATTGTATTAGTCAAGAGAACGCGCTCGAAGGCTTCCATATCTACATTAAAGAGACCCCGCTGCCCATCTTCAAGCCCGCCCGTCAATTCACGCGGGTCAAACTTGGTTAGTGTGGGCATGGCTTTGGCATCGTTACCGCCAGCCCCATTGATTAAAAAGTCGCACCCTCCAAGCTCTTCGACTGTCTTTGCAAGGCTCTCTACTGCGTCAGCATCTCTTACATCGGCAACCTTGATTACTGGGATAACGCCTCCTGACGCTTCAATCTTTTCTTTGGTTTTGATGAGTTTGTCTTCGCTTCTGCCAACGAGGACTACCTTGCCTCCTTCGAGCGCAATCTCAATTGCTATTTCGGAGCAAAGTGTTCCACCAGCTCCTGTCACAACAGCGATTTTTCCATCAAAGAGCTTTCCCATTGTTTTACCTCTTAATTCTCTTCTTTGCGTTGAAATATGCAATTCTTTCTATGAACTCACCTTGCAGTTCAAACGGCAGTTCCAAATCGCGCTCTTCACAGAGTTTTGCAAACCAGGAGCAAAGAATGCGCCTGAAATAATCGTGTCTCACAAAGGAGAGGATGCTTCGTGAATCGGTGGTCATTCCGATAAAACTTGAAACTGCTCCAAATGAAGCAATGGCGTTTAAGGTATTCTCAATGCCAAGAGAATGGTCACACCACCACCATGCGGGCCCGAGCTGAACCTTTGACTCAACGCCATCTTCCGAAAATGAGCCCTGCAAAACTGCCAAGGGAGCCTGGTCATTCATATTCAGCGGGAACAAAACGGTATCGGGAAGCGAATCGGCTGTCTCCATTGCACCGAGCATATCTGTAAGTGCGGATATATTCAGGTGACCCCCTACTCCTGCATATCCGCCTGCTGGGCCTGCAAGGCGAGCCAGACGCTCACTTGTTTTTCGTTTTGCGTCGAGGTGTAGGAGCAAGGTAAGATTACGCTTCTTATATTCTTCGGCAAGGCGTATGAGCATAGACTGCTTTACTTTGTTGCCATCATCGAAAAAGCCGTCATCAAGCGCGTGGTCGGCAAAGCGACAGCCTTTTGCCGCAAAATCATCAAGAAGTGTTGACACAGCGGCTAAATATGAATGAACATCGGAGATATTGATTCCGGTTTTGGCAGACAGCTGCGCTTTGAGGTCAGCATCGGGAGATAGAAGGTTATCTCCTCTGAGCGAGGGTGCTACCCTCGTACCGTCAAAGAGTTGCAAATCATCAGTAAGAGATGCTATTGGCGAGATGTATTCTATATTAAACTTGGAGAGAATTCCTTTTGTAGAAAACTCTCGCCCTTTTAGCATTTCCTTTGTTTTATCAAAGATGTATCTTGCGTTATCTTTTGACGGCAGCTCTTCAATGCCAAAGATTGCCGAGAGTTCCATTCGCCCCCAATCGTAAACGGGATTACCGGCAAGAAAAGGGAAGACAGAGAAGAAGCGTTCTACCTTTTCATAGGGAGTAGCACCTCCTGTAATGAAATGCTCCTCTATCCCTAAAATCCGCATTAAACGATGCTTGTAGGGGTCGGAGGCAATCCAAAGGTCATAGAGACTGTCGAATTGCCTATCCCCGGCGATATCGGCAACCGACAAATGATTGTGGTAATCAATTATCGGCAAATTTTGAGCATACTCGTAATAGAGCCGCTCTGCTGTTCCGCTTTTTAATAAAAACGCGCTATTCAAAGTAGTCACTTGTTGATGTTTAATCGAGCAAATCGGGATTGATCAGCACGATACTCTTCACATCGATGAAATCGGCATTTGCGATAACACCAGGGACGACCCAGATGCGAGCCATCGCAGGCATTTCGTAGGTTCCTAAGTCTATGGTCTCCCAACCCGTAGCACCTGGCGATGTTCTGACAAAGGCGCGAGAGATTTCACCCCTTGTATTACGATTGTAAATACCGAGATAGGCTGTGACCTGATCGGGTATCGTAGCTCCGGAGCGGACTGTGACAAGTACCTTCCAGCGGCCTGCGTACTTTTCGGGGATATTCCAGTAGATTGCCCCTTTGTCCTGTTCCATAAATGGGAATCCCATTGTCTTGGAATCGACCTTGAGGGAGGCATATGGTGTACCATCGACATCTTTCTCAACTGTCATTTTGGCACCTGACATCTCATTTGGAGCAACGACGATGACATCCTTTTCGCGTGGAGGGAAGTTATAGGCTTCAAGAACTTCGCCTTGGCGGAGTTTAGCAATAAACTTAGTGAGGGGCGCCCATTCGCAATAAGTGCCGCACTTGAACTCAGCCCTGAGAGCATCAAGCTCGTTAATTACTTCATCACGGGTCGGAATCTTAATGTTGTTGGCTTTTGCGTAAGGTGCAATATCGTTGTTATAGCGTGTCGCCATGACCATTACGATTGAAGCGTACTGCTGACGGACCTGTGCATTGGCACGGGGGTCGCCTTTTGTCGCCTCCATGGCCTTTTCAAAGAGTCCCTTTGCCTGAAAGAGGTCTTTTGCTGACATAAGTGAGCGCGAATCGTTTTGATAAACGCTGTAGCAATAATTCTTTTGGCGCGATCTGATGACGGTCAGCAGCTTGAGATATTCCTTCATATATGGAGCGCCCTTGCCACATGCGCCGTTGAGCCACTGCTCAATCAGCTCCCATTCGTTCTGATATGGATTCCAGGCGAGCTTCGCAAATAGCCAGCAGCGCAAATCGATAAAGTCTGAAAGCGATCCCCATGGAAGCTGTGAGAAAACGCCCTTTACACCATTCTCTTTATAAAGACGGAATTCAGGACCAAGCAAATCCAATGATGGTGTCGGCAAAAGGAAGTTATGGAACTGTGCATTATATCCCCATATGATGATATTACCGTCAGAGAGCTTATTCCACTGCCTGAGGAAGATATCATGTCTCGGTGTTGCCGAGGGCGGCTTGCCATGGTCGCGGTCAAGCATTGCGTAGCAAACGGTGACATTTGGTTCAAGCTTGAGAGTAAGCGGAGGACGCTCCGTTATCCAATATGCCAAAAATACGATACGGACATTGGGATAATCCTTTGCAAGCGCGCGAGCGACTTTGTTGGCACCATTGATGATCAGTGCCGTTGGAGAAGCCTCCTTGGCTACAAGTTCCTTGCACTTTTCGCATTCGCAAAACTCTCCGTTGTCACCCATCGACACTGAGATATACGGGCGATTTGGATTTTTTTTGAGCATTTCTCTTGCAAGCCTTATAATCTCTGCCATAACTTCGTCGTTATGGGTGCAGACCTGATTCACGACGCGCTTTTGCTTTTTCTCACGCCATGCAAACCATTCCGGATGAGCCTCGAAATAGTCCTTGCCCTTAAAGCCTGCCATCGATTGGCTGAGGTCGACGGAATAGCTTCCACCGAGGCTCTCAGGAATTGCCTTTGCCCAAATGTTGCCATTGACGCCAATCTTGACATTCCATTGGGGATTATTGCAGGATTCACCGTAGGGCTGGCGATACTCAAATGCGGGGGCCTCGCTGATGGCAAAGTCTCCAGGCAGGGTCAATGTTTTCAATTTGGGCACTGTCTCGTTATCTGGTGCCCAGAAACCGCAGCCAAAGTGCTCAAGAAGATGATAGGCTGCATAGATCGGGCCTCTAGTCCCCTCACCCGTTAGAACCAATGTTTTGGAATCTGCAAATGAAATTGAGATTTCATCAGGCTTCGCATCGCTTTTATTAAATTTACTTCCGATAATGATGCGATTGCCTTTGATTGTACTGGCATCATTGGTAGAGACGACAAAATCGGCGCCACTCATTGACTTAAAATATTTTGCCAGCTCATTTGCCGCGGCAGTTGCAGATACGGGAGCGTCTTTTGCAATGACAATCGACGCATTCGCCTTACCGTTATCTGCTATGGTGAACGCCTGTGCTGTTGAAGCCAATAAAAGTGCGGATGTCATTGCCGCAGCCTTTGCCAACTTTCCCGTTGAATTAACTCTTTGTTCCATAATTGACCTTTCTAACCTTGTTAATACTCTGTGCGATTGATTACCTCCTGCTGAACTGCAGGTGACAGTGTTGTAAAGAATTCTGAATATCCGGTGATTCTGACGAGCAGATTGCGATAAGCGGCTGGATTTGAACGGGCATCCTCAAGTGTTGCGCGGTCGACGATTGTGAAGCCTAGGTGCTGCCCGCCCATTTGCATGTATGATTTAATGAGACCTTCAAGGACCTTGGCTGATGGCCGAGCGGCAAACTTGAGATTAAGTCCGCCGCATGCGCATCTGTCAAGCGGCAAACGCGAAACGCTTTTCAGTACGGCAGTCGGTCCGGTTTTATCCATACCATGCGCCGGTGATTGATTTTCGCTGACCTGCTCGCCCGCTTTGCGTCCGTTAGGCAAAGCACCGATACTCTTGCCAAACGCGTGGTGATGCGAGAGAGAATAGAATGATGGCATCGCCAAAAAACCGGCAATCAAACCGGCTTCTTCAAAGGCGTCTATAATGGTGTTGCCGATTGTAGAAGCCCATTCATCGGCCTCATCATTTGCATTGCCGAATTTTGGATAGCCTGTGATAATCTCTTGCCGCAACTCCTCTTCCCCGTCAAAATCCTTTTCAAGAATCGCCAATATATCGGCATAGGGCATTTTCTTCTGCAATCTGAAGACGGCAACCATGCTGTCGGCCATATCGGCGATACCCGAAAACATCTTATGGTACCATCTTCGGGAATCCGCGCCGCCGCAATAAACATCCTGACATCTTTGGATTGATTCTTCAAGGAAGAGCGACTCAAAATGAAAAGACAAATCCTTGCAATAGATATCTGAATGGGCCTCATTAAACTCATTGACTATGAAATCGCGAAGATTTTCATGGAATTTTTTAAGGATCCCGCTTGCGTCCGAGACCTCAAAGATTGACTTACGGAATGTGGCAACGGTATTATCAAAGCAGTCGATGCGCTTATATAGGTTGTAGACATGGCCGGGCACATCTAATCTGTTGCATGCGGTAAATGAGAAATTATTTGCTATATCGGGGGGATATCCGACATTTAGCAATTTATTGAAAATCAACTTGTCGTTAAAGAAGTTGCACCTTGAATCAAGGGTATACGCGGCCTTTCCGACTTGAGAAAAATCATCACGCAAACGGAAGTTGAGTGTTGGCTGGGGCATATCAACTGCGATAGCCGCATCAATTATCATATCCGTAAGCTCATTAAACTCCGGGCCGATGGTAATATATTGTTTGCTAGACTGCGAGGGGATTGGTTTCGTCATGTAGTCGCAAGTATGAGTACCCGTGACTTCATTAAACTTCATCATAAAGAATGCGAGAAGCTCGACTGCTTTTTCGCGAGGCACGCCTTTGATAAAAGGAAGCAAATGCCGATCCAATCGCCCAGGTGAAAAATCTCTTGAGCCAATGACCGTATAGCATACAAAGAGAACCATCCATATCGATTGCAATGCCGAAAAGAGGTCATAGGCAGGCTCGTAAGGCACAGTGCGACATGCTTTGGCAAGCTCAAATTTGCCAATAGCCTCGGCGGCATCGGCATAGCGAAGTGAAAAAGCCTGTATCGCCTTGACTATCCGATGCGTCGATTCTTCAAAGTAGCGGGCCGAGGTTGTATTTATGCGCTCGGCATTTATGGACACATCCCTGCATATCCCCTTGAGGCCAACTGTAAGGATCTTTGCAATCGGCAATGTGGCATGGCCTTGCGACGACAGGGCTATTCTGGTAAACGGTTCGCTGTGATGCCAACGCCCTTCAAGCATACGACCTGCAAAGAGGTCATCTGCATTGAGGGGCGTTGAGAGTTCTCCAAGAAGCTTTTCTGCCTCAAAAAGATATTGCTGTGAAGGGTCAAGCGCAAGCGTCTCCTTCTCATATTTTCGCAATATCTCTTCTCGCTCGATAAAGCATGCCTCATTATCTGAGTCCATGATCATCCGGCGCAAGCGATTGAGACTACCAGCATTCATTGGAGAACTGTCATTAAGCGGTCGTCGGGACTTTACAGACCGCGGTAAGCCAAGAGCTTCATAAAGAGACCACCCTGAACGGAACGGGCCTGGAAGCCGCGCTGCTCGCTGGTGTCAGTCCAATACCAGTCGGTCATTGGCACACGCGACGGCGTACGGTTGTAGGCCTCCCATAGCGGTGCGATGAGTGTCTCAAAATCGGTCTTGTCCTTTGCAAGAGTTGCAGTCCAGACAAGCCAATCGCTCTTTGTATAGGCGCTGCGGTTGTCGAGCGGCAAGCCATAAGGAAGCTGACGACGAATAGCAGCGGCAATTTCGCCTGCGAAGAATGACTCTGGGAAAAGATTCGTACCAAAGAGTTTATCCCAGACGATGTTGTACTTCATGCTCGTCGAACCTGGGCGATCAAACGCCAAACGATATGTTCCGTCACCGTTTGATGCGCGCTTGAGCCACCCCTCGGCCATCTTTTGAGCCTTGGCGGTGTATGCCTTGGCGTCCTTGGCGCGACCAAGCATCTTGTAAATCTCGGCAAGTGAAAGAATGCCGGAGATTGCCTTGAGTGAAAGGTTGCAATTGTGTGCCAAATGACCGGCAAAGTCATCGGTGCAAAGCTGGTTGTCAGGATCGTCGCCATTCTTGAGAAGGTACTTGACCCACTGCTCGAGCAAATCAAGATGTGATTCGGCAAATGAAGCGTCGCCTGATGCGATAGCGGCGGCGGCCTCCATAACGAGCATATTGCCGCACTCCTCGACAGGCATCTGATTCTTGAGATATTGCTCACGCGTCTCGACATTTGCGCTGTAGCGCTGGAAGTCGACATAAGGATAGCAGCCGACATCGTGTGGGGCAAAGTCGTATGGCCAATCCTTTGAGCGGGCAAAGTGTATGATTGGACGAATCATTGCCTTGACGAGCTCTGGATTGTAGAGCAGGAAGAGCGGGATTGAAGGATAGCTTACATCGACCGTGCAGGCACAACCGTTGGAGAAGCACTCCTTGGAGATAAAGTAAAGCTCTCCGTTGCCATCAACTACGAGCTTATGGGCGGCAATTGACTGACGATATGCAAGCTGAAGAAGCTCTGCATACTTCTCACCGCCGGCGCGAACGGCATCTGTATAGAGGTCTTCGTTGAAAATCTTGCAGCGAAGATAGACATCCTCATAATCCTCGTTGGCATTGGCGATGGCCTCGTTAATTGTCATACCATCGCGGTTCCAAACCGACCCACGCGGTTCGCCCCAAACGAGAAGGCTCTTGCCTAAATCATCGTAGGCGACAAGGAAGAGACGGCTGCCGACAACATCACCCTCGGCGGTAATAAAACGCAAATCGGCGGTATCGGTCGGCGGTTCACGATGATGGGTATTCAAATGACCTGCCAGATAGGTAACTTTTTTGCGCTTGGAGGTTGAAAGCTTCGCGCCCTCGGAGGCAAGCACAACAGCGCCCCATTCAATACGGTGGTTGTCGCCCCAACGCTCAAGAATGCGTGGCTCGGCATTCTCCATGCGGATGGCGGCAACCTCTCCCATGCGTGACTTGGTGACATTGACAGGCGCGTCCCCAGCCTTGTCCATGCAGAACTGCTCGGACAGTGAGATAGAGACATTTATCTTGTGCTCCTTGCCGTCAAGGGACTCCTCTCGGACTTCAATATAGGAGACGGGGCGAGTCATCAACGGCAAATCGTCAAGAAGCAAAGGCGAAGTAAAGATTACGGTAAGCCTTACACCCTGCGCTTCAAAGCGATAAATGGTAGAGCATGCGGTAACATCAAGGGAGACCTGCTCCATAGCAGGCTCTTCGCCATTTCCCATAAAGCGATATTTAACGCCATCGATATCGGCGATACCAATCATAAGATTGGCTCTGCCAGTCCAATGGACAGTATCGCTTCCAGTTAAAGCGTCGGCTGGAGACCAGACGCTGAAAAACGGATCGACAGTTATCAACGGTACTGAAGGAGGGCGCATTTTCATATTCTTACTTAGCCTCGATTTGCATTTCTTTACCACAATAGACAAGCGTGAAGGGCTTGTCTGTACGAATGTTAAGTGTGCCGTCAGCTTCGCGGACAAGATCAACTGTGCCGTCACCAAAGCGAAGATTGCGGATGCCAAGGCGGCCTTCCTTTATGCCGGGATCCCAAACGATACGATTATCAAGGGCGGCAATTTCACGAACGCCAATCACATTCTCCATAAGTAGAGAAATAGGCCCTAGGGCAGACCAGCCGCAGAAGTCCTTGCGAGAATATGACTCTGCCTTATTTGTGCCGGGCTTGGGGAAGTCTGGGCTGTAGCACTCCCAGATGGTGTGTGGCTCAAATTCGTTGAAGCAGCGGAGCTGACCAGAAATGACCTCTTCAGCAAGCTTAGCGGCAAGCTCGACATAGCCGTATGCCTCAAGAGCCTTGATGCTCATATAGGCGACAGGCAGCCATACCGAACCACGCCAGTACTCGCCCTCTGGTCTAAATTCGGGATCGTCATGTGAAACACTCGGGAACGGGAAGTAACCGCCAAGCTTGTTGGGGTCGGTCGCAAGCTTAGCCATACGGTCTGCCTGCTCCTGCGTTGCGCAACCGGCAAAGAGAGGCCAGAATGAAGCGGGCGTCAAAACACGGCAGAATCCCGAGCCATCGCGATACTTATCAAGGAAGGCGCCATATTCGTCATCCCAATAGGTTGCGACAAGAGCCTTCTTATCGGCATATTCAGCCTCAAAGCGAGCTTTGACATCATCCTTGCCAAGCTCCTGGGCGATGCGAGCGATCCACTTTGCGTTAAGAGCCTGCTGAGCCAAAGCGTCAACCCAGTAAATCGAATCATACTTATCCTTGCCACGGGGAGTATTATCCATGCCAGAGCAAAGACCATGCCAGCAATAGCCGCCCTCCTCACGCTTCCATGCCATATCGGGCTGGTAGTCGTTATGCTGGGTTGCTGGATCTACATTCTCAAGATATTCATAGTGGTGAATCAAGTGAGGAAGAGCCTCCTCAAGACGAGCGAGATTGCGGTCCATTGCATAATACTGCCACTCAATCCACGAAAAGAGAGGCGGATTGTCGCGGTGGTGAAGCTTGATGGGCTGATTCGGATCGTTCTCCAAAAGGAAGTAAAGATTGTCAAGGGTATTACGGCCAGGATATGAATCGATCGCATAACGGCAGAACATACCCATCAGGCAACTATCCCAAATCCATACGCGATTGTTGTTGCAACCCTCTGATAAAAATGGCGAGCGCGGGAATGATTCGGTCTCGCAAACATGATCCCAAGCCTGGCGCCATGCGAAATCGTTTAACTTAACGAATTCAGGACGGGCATCGAGAATGACCTCGGGGAGTTTTTCGACTGGAAATGGTGCTGCAGTCTTTTTGTAGAGAAGTTCCATCTTTAGTATTCCTTGTTAAGTGTTCGACAGATTAGTCAAACTAATGCTATTTTACTTGTAAAATTGACTTTTTGCAAAGAGAAAGTTTACCTTGCAAGCAACGATGCCGAATCAGGATCCAAAAACATTCCGCAATCCGGGTGCATCTGAAGAATAGATGCCGGGCAGAGATTTGAAACAGGTCCCTCGACAGCACCCTTCACAGCCTCGGCCTTACGGGCATCCGGGCAAGTGCAGACGATGGCACGCGACCACATAATCTGCTTTACCGTCATCGAAAACGCACGCGAAGGGACGGCGTCAAATGATGGGAACCAACCCTCGCCAACCTGTTGCAGACGGCATTTTTCATCCAAGTCGACAACGATATAGGCGCGATTTGAATTGAAATCAGCCGGAGGGTCATTGAATGCAAGATGTCCATTCTCGCCGATACCTACGCAAGCGACATCGATTGGGGATGTGCGAATCAAGGCCTCAAGGCGGTCAATCTCAGCTTGAGGATCGGCAGCCTCGCCGTTTACCTCATTAAAGACCTTCATAGGCTGAGGCGTCTTCGCGACGAAACGCTTGCGCATATAATTACGGAAGCTTGCTGGATGCTCCACTGAAAGCCCGACATACTCATCTAGGTGAAAACCCGTGACCTTTGTCCAATCGATGCCAGGCTCATTCACCAGGGCATTCAAAAACTCGAATTGGCTTGCACCCGTCGCAACGATAATCCTAGCCTCGCCGCGCTCGGCAATGGCCTTACGAATATGCTCCGCTGCGCACGCGGCAGCCTTAAGAGCCATATCATCCTTATCTTTTCCGATGTAGGTTTTCATAAAAAGTTCCTCCCATTAAAAATCATCAGTGAAAAAAAACGACAATCAATCAAAAACAAAGAGAGCGCCTATTTACTTCCTCTATAAAGAGCAAGCGTCAGGCGAGCGGCCTCGGATGCGTCAATAGCGCTCACAAAAGGAGCCTTACGCGTACGCACGCACTCAATAAAATCTGCGATTTGTACGGGATGCCCATAGCCATAGTGACTCTTACCGACCTCGCCCGCCACATTAGCGGCAAGCTCTGCCTCGGCAGCCTTCAACATCGGCATTATAGACTCATCCTTGAAATCGGCACTGACGACCTTGCCGCTCTTGGTATATACAAAGCCATCCGAGCCTGTTATCTGAAGCTGTGTATCCCAACTCTGGCGAGCCGAATTGGTCGCTTCAATAGTACCAAAGGCACCATTTTTGAAAAGAACCGAGCCGACAATCGTATCCTCAGTTTCGATAATCCCCTGGTGGGTCAAATTTCCCGAAAACGAATTGACCTCCTTGACCCCGCCCATAATCCACTGAAAGAGGTCAAGATAATGAATTGCCTGATTTATCAAGACACCGCCACGCTCATACTTGCGTGTGCCGCGCCAAAAATCTGCATTGTAGTAAGCCTCTGAACGAAGGCAGCGATGCAGCATAGAAGCCGTCAAAACCCGACCGAAGCCTCCATTTGCAACGAGCTCCTTCAACAGCTTGAAGACCGGGTTATAGCGATGCTGAAAGACCCCGGCGAAGATTCGCTCCGGATATTCACGCTGGGCACGGCGTAGAAGATTTATTCCGGATATCGTATTTGCAAGAGGCTTTTCGCAGAGGACATCCTTGCCCGCGGCAAGTGCCTTCAGACATAACTCGGCATGATTGTAGTGGGGAGTACAGATGCTGACCGCGTCGACGGATGGGTCGGCAAAGACCTCATCGGCGGAGGTTGTGGCATATTCAGCACCGTATTTCTCCGCAAAAGCTTTAGCTCGCTCCTCTTGAATATCGCAAGCCGCAATAAGTTTTACCGACGAATCAAGGAGGTAAGACTCCGCATGTGTTGGAGCAATAACCCCACAACCGATTATGGCGATACCAATTTTGTTTTTCATTTTTTGCCTGGAGTAAGAAAACGAGTTCCGACGACTCGAAAGAACAGATCTGCCGGAAGAAGCAGGAACCGCCCTGCAATCACAAGAAAGAACATTGGAAGCCCACCGATCATCGCACTGGGCGAAAGATTGAAGAGCGGAATAATTATTGAAGTAACAAAAAGCAAGAGCAGAACAAAGAGCGAATAAAGAAGCCTAAAGACCAAAACAAAGAGATAATATGAGAGAAACTTCCCGGAATTCTTTGCAAATGCCAAAGTCGCCATCCTAAATGCCGTTGTCACCGGCACATTAAAAATGGCAATATTAGGCTCGACAAAATGGAAAGCAAAAGACTTTACAAAGGAAACAACAAGGAAAATTGAAGTGCCGTATATAAGCCATTTGGCTGACTCTAAATTCAAAAGTGCGGCAATTACCTTATCTGCCGTTTGCTGAGATGGATTATCTAAAAATCCGCCGACATAGAGAAAATGATAAAGACATGTTGCAATTGTAAAGTTTACGATACACTCCAAAAGAGTATAAAAAATCAAAAGCGAGCGTGTTCTGCCAACAGTCTTTTGCCAAGCTCTCCCCAATGACTCCAACGGAGAAAAGGCAAAAAAGACAAACATCAGGCGACCCTTAACGCGGACATAAACCGTTATCAGCGAAAAGACGACTACGACAAAGACCCATTGAAGGGAAATTTTCGGTATGAAAATCTTTGACAAACCTTCCGACAAACCGACGACAAGCGCGCTGAGATAGTTAGAGCCGCCTGCCATCTTTTCCGAAAAAGCCTCTACATCAACGACATTGACAAGTGCTGTCGCGGTTGCCATCCATACGCAAAAGATAAGGCTGAGCCATAAAGAAAATCTACGCGACTTGAAGAGAAGTGCACACACATAACGGTAAGAAGCATGAACGGCTTCGCCAAGGCTATGTATTGCAAGCGGAATCTGAGAAACAATCTCCACGCGGGAACTCTCAAGCTTCTTCCAGGCAAACCGCAGTTCATATATGGAATCGGCACGCTTCCATTCATTACCGAAAGCCTTGGTCCAAACTGCAGTTTCACCGACAATTGTACCGTCGGCAATCCGATTGGCGATCTCGTCAATATCAACCGGGCCTACAGTCTCAGCACCGGATGGAGTATAAAACCAAATTTTTTCGCCCATATCTTTTAACGGTTTAGAGACGCGCGAATCATGCGCTCTCGTGATTCAATAGACTCGCAGAGACGAAACTGCACTCTGGCGCGATTCAAATTCTGCGTTGGAGATTTAGATTTAAAATAGACGCTACCCGCCAGATAATCCTGGAAGAATCGAAGACCGAGCTCAAAGGTTATCAAACGGATAGAATCAAAAAGATACGCTTTATCGGCATCAGTCAGGAAATCCTTACCGTAATGCAGATAGCCCTTAACGAAGGCGTCAAAGAGATCCATATCAAAGACTACCTCGTTAAGATTAAGCTCCTCCTCGCCGGCAGGATTGCAGATAGAGCGGATCGCGTCACCAAAGTCATAATGAATAAGACCAGGCCCCACCGTATCCAAATCAATCATGGCAGTCCCCTTCCCCGTATAATCGTCGATCATTATATTGGAGATTTTCGGGTCGCCGTGCATTACACGCGTCTTAAGCTCGCCTGACTCTATCGCATCAGCCAAAACAGGAACAAAGTCACGGCGGTCATCGATAATCTTGGCTAGACGACGCGCCTCCATCGAAGAATCCAACCTAGCCTTGGCGGACTTTTGGGTCAGAGTCTTGTCGTAAAGCTCAAGATACTTAGGCGTAATGTGAAAACCTGGAAGAGGATCCTTAAGTCGTGATGGCCTTATATCAGAAACAAGCGAATGGAAATGCGCCAAAACGGCTCCGCACTCCAAGGCATGCTCCGGACCTTGCGGAACCTCGTATGCTTGAGCGGAAGCGATTTTGGTGATGACGCGCCAATAGGTTCCGTCGTCACTGACAAAATAATCCTTGCCGTCACGCGTAGGAATCACCTTTGGCATCTGCCATACTCTATCTGAAGTTAAAAGCTCTCTGGAAAGCTTCGCGTGCGCATGCCTCGTAATACAATGCATATTGTCCATAATCAGCGAAGGGTCAGGGAAGACCTTGTTATTGATTCGCTGAAGGACAACCTGCGTTTCTGAAAATGTATTACGGAAGATAGCAAGGTAGGTATCATTGATATTCCCGTTTCCGACAGGGACAATAGTCACAAGCTGACCGGGAATATTAAAGTTTTGAATGAGAACAGAAAGTTCCATCTGATACCTACCCTTCGTAAAATCTATGCCTTAATCTTAATGACACATTTACGGACGGATGACGGAGTCTCATCAATGGCGACACCCGGCATATGCGCGTCATCGTGCCAAAAGACAGCAAAGACGCCATTATAAAGAGGAAGCATGGCGCAAGGCCATTCAGGCACCTGCAAAAGGCGGTAATCCTTTGCCGTATCGTATGGAGTTGCAACCTCAAGCTTCTCGGAAGCTGGTGAAACTCCGCAAATCTCCTCGCCCGACAGCAATATCTGAATATCGATATAGCGGTCGTGAGACTCAAAAAGGCAATCCTCAATCAACTTCGTATTGTATGTATTCAGCGAAGCATAGATATTATCACCGTCAATATCGATACGCCCGTCAGGCAAAGCGTTGAGATCCTGAGAGAGAAACTCGGCCACCTTATCAAAGCAGGGTATCACATCCGCATATTGCTTTATCGCATCAAGAGAATCGTAAATCATAGTAACACCTAGAGTTAAGCCTTGCGGTTAAAAGCGCGGCGGGCAATATCGGTGCGGTAATGCGCGCCGTCGAATTTAATCTTACGCACACCCTCGTATGCCGCATCGACGGCATCGCGCAATGTAGGACCAAGGGCAGAAACGGTAAGAACGCGGCCGCCAGCAGTGACAACCTTACCATCCTTTTCTGCAGTACCTGCATGGAAAACAATCGTCTTTTCAGGAGCGTCAGCCTCATCAAGACCGCTAATCTCAAGCCCCTTTGGATAAGAGCCGGGATATCCGGGAGCGGACATGACGACAGTAGCGCAAGGCTCAGCCGAAATCGAAAGAGATGAAGGCTTCAGAGAGCCCTCGGCGCAATCCAGAAGGAGCTTTGCAAAGTTGCCCTCGATACGGGGAAGAATAACCTCCGTCTCTGGATCGCCGAATCGGCAGTTAAACTCAAGGACATTGATACCCTTAGAGCCAATCATCAAACCGGCGTAAAGGACGCCGGAATAGTGAATACCGCGACGGGCAAGCTCCTCAACGACAGGACGGAAAATCCACTTCAAAGCCATATCCTCCACATCGTCCGTCACAACGGGAGCGGGAGAATAGGCACCCATGCCTCCGGTATTCGGCCCCTCGTCGTTATCGTTAATGCGCTTATGATCCTGAGCCGAAGGCAAAATAGCGATGTTCTTACCGTCAATCAAAGCAAGAATTGAAGCCTCCTCGCCGTCAAGGAAAGTCTCAATAAGGATAGAAGCGCCGGCATCGCCGAATTGCTTCTTATCAAGCATATCGGAAATCGCCGCGACAGCCTCATCGCGAGTCTGAGCGATAATAACACCCTTACCGGCGGCAAGTCCGTCAGCCTTGATAACAACAGGAAGTGAAAAACGATCAAGCGCGGCAATCGCCTTTGCGGCATCGACATGAACCTCAGCCTTGGCGGTCGGGACACCCGCCGCATTCATAATCTCCTTGGCGAACTGCTTGCTGCCCTCCATACGGGCAGCCTCCATAGAAGGGCCAAAGACAGGAATGCCCAACGAAGATATGCGGTCGGTCACACCGGCGCAAAGAGGAGCCTCTGGGCCGACAACAACAAGATCAGGGCGAGAAACCTGAGCCCAGGCATACAAATCATCGATGTTTTCCGCTGGAATCGGAACATTCGTTGCTATGGACGCAGTACCTGCATTTCCCGGTGCAGCATAAAGCTCATGTCCATCAGAATCTTTTGACAATCTCCAAAGAATTGCGTGTTCGCGACCGCCGCCGCCTATGACAAGAATTTTCATGATTACTATTATAGTCAAAAACACCATTTTGGTGCAAGTAGAGCGGCAATCAGCCATGAGCCCGGAAAATCCGAGATAGTGGCGGCGATATCGTGCCACCCTTTTTCATTAAAAACGCCGATGATTCCAAGCTTTCAAAAATGAGCGGCGATAGTCCCCTACAATCCAAAGCGGTCAAAAAAATCATCCTCTTGAATTATCTCGACTCCAAGCTCATTTGCCTTGTCTATCTTATTTTGACCAGGCTTGTCGCCGATGACAAAATAAGTCACCTTTGAAGATACCGATGAAACATACTTTGCGCCGTTCCTGATAAAGAAATCCTTTATCTCATCCCTCTTAAAGCGTTTAGAAGTGCCCGAATATATTATGGTCATACCATCGAGGGCGTTTCCTATCTTTTCGGCGGCCTTGTATGTTGTATTAAAGCCATAGACGGCATCGAAAAGACATGAAAAATCTTTGATATGAGACTCACCCGAAATAGCCTGATTTTCCGCAAAAGCAAAAAGGTCGTCGGCGGGAAGCGACTCTTTGGAATTATTATTCCCGAAGAAAGACGAGATACTTTCAGCCGTTATCTCGCCAATATTCGGAACCTCAAGCAACTCTTCCTTTGTCGCTGAAGCCAGTCTCTCCAATGTCGTAAAGTGACTAGCCAAATCACGCCCCGTCACCTTCCCTACACCATCAATGCAAAGCCCTGCGATTATGCGATCGAGCGTCAGCGTCTTCACGCTTTCACGAACCGAATCAAAATAGAGACGCACTGACTTCTCGGCATAGCCCTCACCCAACTTGGCACGGATGAAGTCCCTGTGAAGAATATTGCCGCCATCGCCGGAATCCTCTAAAACGAAGATACGGTAAAGGTCGTCAATGGAATGTATGTTAAGTATTTCGACAAAGTCCCTGAGAACCACAGGCCCCAGCCCCTTGATGTTCGCACAATCCTTACCGCACCAGAACTCCAATCGCTGAATCACCTGATCCGGGCAGTGGTAATTAGTGCAAACATTGAATTCGCCTTTGCGAACAAGCGGAGTTGAGCATGACGGACAGTGCGTGGGGAAACGGATAGGAGTCGTTGACACCTCCTCTGCAGCGTTGCGCGCCTCGTCAACGCCTGACACCTGAGGAATGACCTCCCCCGCTCTCTGGATAAAGACATACGAGCCGACAGCAAGTCCCATGCTCTTTATGTACGACTCGTTATTAAGTGTTGCCCTTGAGACAATGGTACCGCCGATAGCTGTCGGCTCAAGCTCGGCGACTGGAGTTACATGACCTGCCATACCCAATTGAAAAACAACGCCCTTGATTAGTGTCGACTGCGCCTCTTGTGGGAATTTACGAGCCTTGCACCAATTGGGATAGGTTGTATTCAAACCAAGAAACTCCTGATGCTTTCGTTCATTAACCTTGACGACAACGCCATCGCAATCATAAGGAAGCTTTCCCGAGGTACGCAAAAGATTAAAGTCGTCAATCGCTTTAATTAGTGATGCCGTATCCGAACATACCCCGCTCGCGTTATATCTGTCAAAACCCAATTTTGACAAAAGCTCAAGCGTCACGGTTTGAGATGACATGGCGCTCTGCTTAAAAGCTTCATCCGTCGTATATGCAGCAAAGGCATTAAGCATAAGCCCGCGCTTTGCGGTGACCCTTGGATCAAGCTGCTTCAGGCTACCGCTTGCCGCATTACGCTTATTGGCAAAAGGACGCTCGCCGTTTGCGGCCTTTTCGCTATTTATACGCTCAAAAGCCCCCTGAGGCATCAATATCTCTCCACGGACCTCAAAATAATCGGGAAGCTCCGGACAAAGATTCATATCCAATATCAGCGGGACATTATGGATGGTCTTCACATTTTCAATGACCGATTCACCTGTAATTTGGTCTCCGCGAGTGACGGCATCAACTAACACGCCCTTTTCGTAAACAAGAGAAATTGACACTCCGTCATACTTAGGCTCATAAGTAAAAGAAATGACTTCATCGGGGAATTCTTCATGAAGCTTTGCCGAAGTCTCGGCAATCCACACTTGAAGCTCTTCACGCGTATAGACATTATCGATAGATTGCATCGGAATGACATGGCGAACCTTACGAAAGCCCCCTTGAATATCCGAGCCGACGCGCTGGGTCGGCGACCCCGGCAAAACAACGCCGTTAATCTTCTCAAGCTCTTGAAGCCGCTTAAACTCCATATCAAACTCATAGTCTGACATTGGAGGGTCGTTTTCGACATAATACTTAAAACTTGCCCATGCAAGAGCGTCTGAAAGCGACTTCTGGTCGTTAATGTCGCGGTTATTAAAATCTTCAATCGTATACATTGAATAACCTTAAAATCAAGTTAGCTAAATCGTCACAACGATTTGTCCACGCATTCGGCGTCTCTGTGCCTGAACCTGATTGCCGTATATTGTATGTACATACACTCAACAGATTAGACACTTTGGCATTAGCGCTGTGCAGCGGAAATAGAGAAAAAAAGGCAATTACAAAAAAAATCACATATCTCATAAGTCTAAAACCAAAGCGAGAACCAATTTTCCGGATCGTAGACATTAGAAAGCGAAGCAAAGTCCGCCACAGGGAAAGTGCGGCAAACTCCCTCGCGACTCAAGGTCAACATCCACGACCTTGGAACGGCGGCATTCTCCACCTTAGGCAAAACAGGCATCATAGAAACACTCCAGCCGTGACCGCGGACGGTGCGCGTAAATAAAGTCTCCTCGCGCGAAGTACCCGCAAGACGCCCCTTTGCCAAAACCAATGGGCCGCGAAACACCTGCGAACCTGGCTCAAGCTTTTGAAGCCCCTGCATTTCGGGAGTTTTCCAAGTCATGAAATGAGTTGTGTAGCTCTCAATGCTATTCACATCGTAACGCAATGGCCAAGGAGCAGGATACTCAACATTGTCACATGGATGATCAACCAATCTCGGCTCAAGGTCAAAGCGGAGAGTCCATGATGACTCGCCCGTTGGAGCATCAACAATATGCCAACCATCCTCAGAAGTCACAGTGGTATTATTGATTGAAAATGTACGCGACCATTCAGGGATTCGGAAGCGTACCCGACCCGCCTCAGCTCGTGAAATAGTGACGACTACCGGGACATCACCCCATGGATAGCCGCCCGATATACGAACCCTTGCACCACGAAGCTCCGCATCGGCATCAGAATAGAGAAAAACTGAAACCGTTCCATCATCGGAAATTGCCGCAGTAGACTCAGCAAAGGCAAAGTATCCGCGCATCATGTTATCTGGACAGCACTGATGGTCAATCATACCGACCTGAGGTGGAGCCTCCAAATGACGCGTTCCATGAGACTTAATAATATGGGCACCCCAACGGCCATCGCGCGTAACACCCGCCAAAAAGGCATTGTAAAAAGCCTCCTCGATGCGATCGGCAAAACGGGCCTCACCCGTCAAATTAAGCAACTCATGATTAAGGCGAATCCAGTAAATGACATCGCAAAGCTCAGACATACCGTTCAGTCGCTGCCTTGCATTAAGGAAGTGGTCAAAATAACCAACCGAGCGCATAGCATTAAGCTCCTCACTCTCAAGATGGTTGTAATATGCCACTACACCATCAAAGACGCGCTTCTCGCCGGTAATTCGATAATAATCCAAAAGCCCCTCAAGGCAACTCATAATCTCATAGGCCTTAGCCCAATATGTAGCCAAAGGATACCAATCGCAAATCTTCTCATCGCGGAAAGCGTCACGAAGAATTTCACCGGGATTATTCAAATTACCGTCAAAACGACGAACCGTCTGGTGGGCAAGCTCCAAATAGGCTCCATTGCCGGTAAAACGATAGAGAGCCAACAGCGGACTCAAAATACTCGCGGATGAAATCCCATGCCAAGCTCCAGTATCATGTAAATCACGCCCATTACGCTTAAGAGATTCAATCAAGTGATCGGTTAGCTTAACCGCAGAGTCGAGACACTTCTTATCACCGGTGACACGATAAATCTCAACAAGAGCCCAAAGAGTGTATTTACGGCCCCAAACATTAAAGCCCCAATGCGAACGAGGGTCTGGATTCTCAGGAGATGATATAAGGCAATTCTCGTCAGAATATGTACTCAAATAACCATTTTCCTGCTGAAACTCATCAATAAAGCTATGGGTCTTTTCCAAAATCCATGCCTTAAGCTCAGCATCGCCCGTATAATCCGCAGCTCCGGCAAAACAAAGCATAGTCTTACCCCAATACTCGTTCTGCCATGAATTGTTTCTATCATCCCAATGTGTACGGAACGAATTAGCAGCCTCCTCATATAGCCGCCCCCTCGCCCAATCGGAATAGGCGCGAGTACGAATACAGGATTCGGCGTATGAACCAGGGATGCCATTCAAACGCACATCGCCAAGTTTAACGGACTCAAACAAATCAGGAACTAAATCAAATTGAGACTTTTTCATAGTCTACTATTTTACACAAACTGTACAAGAAAATAAATTTTTTTATTGTCAACGGGGTCAGACTATTACACTTGACAAAACCACCACAACTCGCTAAACTCATTCATCTTTAACCAAACCTACATATCGCTTCATTTCCATATCTACGACCTAATCCGTCAACTGAGGTATCTACCAACCTTCTAAAATTCCTTTAGGTGTCAGCAACTGTTACACTTGACAAAACCACCGCAACTCGCTAAACTCACTCATCTTTAACCAAACCTACATATCGCTTCATTTCCCTATCTATGACCTAATCCGTCAAATGAGGTATCTACTAACCTTCTAAAATTCCGTATTCACAAATTTCAATATAGATACATATATTAGTTTTACTAGATTGAAACGCAAATGCGACTTGACAATATTTTTTCTAAAGCTTAAATTATTAACATATAGGTTAAATAAAAGACTTTCTTGGAATGCGTGTTCCAGGTTTTTTATGTAAACTTGATTTTACGACCTAATTAAATTACCTTTTCTACTGAGAGGAGTCGTATTATGATTAAACCATTCTCAATAATCTTTGGAACACTTATAACAATTCTTTGCGTCCTCAATCTTAATGGTGCTACATACTATGCCTCCCCTACAGGCAACTCCACTGTTTGCACACTTGAGTCACCTGGTTCACTCAAGCAGGCTATTGCCAAGGCTGTAAGTGGTACTTCATGGGAAGATGGAGATACGGTCATTCTTCTTGAGAGTGATACAAAATACTCGATTTCAGACGCGAAGGAAATTCAAATTTCAGCTGCATACATAACTATAAAATCTGAAAATGGTAATCCTGATAGAGCTGTAATATATCGAGCTGGCAATGCCCAAAGGTGCTTTCTTATATCAACATCTGCCAAAATAATGGGTGTTACATTAAGTAATTTTTATGTGAATGACCAAGGTGCCGCTATAAATGTAGCAACACTATCCAAAAATGATAGCGTAATAATCGACAACTGCAAATTCATCGGCAATCTGATAAACTACTCAGCTGCCGGCATTTATTCCACAACATTGGCAAATAATGTTGTCGTTAAAAATTCAACATTTGCCAATAACAAGTCAAATAGCGGTAGTGGTTCCGCACTCTGCAACATTAAATTAGTAACTAACTGCATCTTTACAAATAATTATGCGGCAGATAAAGGTGCATGTGTATACTCGTCTCATGTCTATGATTCAAAATTCCACAACAATACGGGCAACGCCAATAGCATAAAAGGCGTTGCATATGGCGGTTCTGCGACTCGCTGCGAGTTTATAAACAATGCTACTATGTATCAAGGTGGGGCTGTAGCCGAATGCGCAACAACAAATTGCCTTATTATGAACAATCAATCAAAGCATGGAGGGGCAAGCTTTGGTGACTGTAAACTCTATGGATGCTCAATAATAAGTAATAAGGCGACCTATTCAATATCTTTTTCGGGTAATAACATGGTATTGGCAAACTGCCTAATAGTAGGAAATTCAACAACAAAATTTGACAATCGTGATGTATTTGAAAAATGCACACTTCAAAATTGCACAATCTTAAGCAATAGTGTTGTCAATGGAGTTATGTACAATTCAGGAAGTGCCTACAACTGCATCTTTAGAGGCAACACACCATACGACTTAAGATATGTCAACAAAGTTATCAGAGCATTCAACTGCATATACGAAAATGCTTTAAGCTATCCATCCTCGGCAACGATATTCAAAGTAGACCCGCTTTTTGCCACACCTACTGAAAAAGTTCCGACATTTTCACTGCAAAAAAACTCACCAGCTGTAAATGCCGGAGTAGATTATGGATACTTTACTGCAAATGACTATGACATCACCTTCAAAAACAAAAGAATCAGAGGCGCCATTGATATCGGAGCCTTTGAATTTTGGCCACCAAAGCCACTAATACTTACTATAAAGTAACCATTCACAACAACTAGTCCACTCACAGCGTTTATCGGCTTGTAAGTGTAAGTGTCAGGCTATTACACTTGACATCCTGCCCAATACTTACTATACTGAGCATAAAAATTGACTTGTCGCTAAGAATTATCCTGAACTATAATCTCATTTCATAAAACAACAGCAATTATCCTTAAACTGCAAAGCTAATACATCTCCGACGACTCTGATAATATTGGAAGTTGGGATTGGATACTGGCAATACTGGCAAAAGTGGCAAAATTTTGCGTCTGTAGTCGCATCCATAGCCTCAAAAAAGGTCTTTGGCGAGATATTTAGATACACTTCCCCATTCGGGGCGGTAGGCTCCGTTGAAGGTGATGGTATTTTGTCGGGTTCTTTGCTTAGCCTTGGAATGAAACTGGGGATTTTTGGAGGTCTCTTGCTGAATAGAGTTTTATGCCATCCCAGTTTTTACATAGTCCTATGCCTCTTGCGCCTGTTTTTCTACCAAGGCTGAAGGCATATTTGTGTTTTGCCACCTGTTCATCGACAAAGTCTTTTGAGCCGAAGATTGCTCCGCAAGTGAAGTGGCGGACTTTGCAGCGTAAGAGGATTTGCAGTGGCAGCTCGCCCTTTTTATCGATTATCTCTTGTATCTTTTCGGCAGGGAATACATCTGTGCCGCTTAGGTAGAGCTTTTGACGGTAGGTTTCTATGTGTTTTTTGAAGTCTGAGACTTTTGCGTCTGGATCGTAGATGCGCGCTATGCCGTGCATTGCATTGGAGTTGCCTCGGAGGGCTGAGGCGTAGCCTGACCATTTGTAGTCTTTGGGGTCGTCTACTATTCCTGCACGGACTGGATTTAAATCGATGTAGGCTGAT
>JAZUMF010000013.1:0-2785 GCA_045603485.1 Kiritimatiellia bacterium
CGCATTATTATCTTTGTTTGCTTTAGTTTTTGTTTCGCACATTTTAAATGCGGCGACATACTATGCTTCTCCGTTTGGAGGTGCCGATGCCGATTTTTCGCTTGAAAATCCCGGTTCGCTTCAGGCTGCTGTCAAGGCAGCCTGTACTAATGCCACTCGCACCTCATGGAATGATTGCGACACCGTTGTACTATTGCCTGGTACATATGACTTTCGTGATGGTTCTAAAGGTGCCGCCAATAAATCAATAACGGGTGATACTCTAACAAACAACATTGTAATTTCGCGAAATTACATTCGCGTTATATCGCAATCTCGTTCCCCGACAAACACTATAATAATGGGAGCCTTTACATCTGCAAGCAAAACTCGGGCTTTTGCATTAAAGGGCATTATTGAGTTTTCTGGAATTACAGTTTCAAATTTCTATACATCCGAAGGCTCAGGTTCTGCCATTTGCTGCGCTGACACAACTCCAGTTATAACAAACTGCATCTTCACTAAGAATGGAAATGGATATGCCAGAGGCGGCGCCGTTTACAAAGGTTCCGTCTATAATTCTAAATTTTTAACGAATGGGAGCACTGCAGACAAATGTTATGGTGCGGGCACTTACTACTCAAAGGTATATAATTCTTACTACAAAGGCAATCAGACAGGGCGCGATGGAGGTGCGGCACGGTATGGAGAATGCTACAACTGCATATTTGACAGTAATTACAGCAGTGGCATGGCAGGTGGAGCCGTCTCAAATGTAAAATGCACAGATTGCGTCTTTATAAACAACAAAAGTATTCATGATGGTTCGACTGCCCTGTCATCAACCTTAATAAATTGCGTTATTACAAATTCGTCAGGGGCTGTAGCTGTAAATGGCGGTAAGTGCATTAATACCGAAATCGTCAAGTGTAAGAGCGGCGCAGCGCTTAACGCGGTATTGGTTGATTGTCTGATAGAAAACAATGTCGCCGAAAAAAAGACTCCAGGTTTGGCAAGCTGTACATCAACAAACTGCATAATCAGAAACAATACCTGTACTTATGCCTATAATACCGTCTATAGGGGTGTCGGCGCAAATGGAGGAACCCACTACAACGCTTTATTTGAGAATAACACGCCAGCTTATTATGGAGAAGCGGGCGGGGTTTACAATGCAAAGGCAATAAATTGTAAATTCATAAAACACAAAACAAGACCAGCCTCTGTTGGAATGTCTTCAACTCTTATCAACTGCACAATTGAGAATAATTCGTCAAGTACAGGCCCGATACTTAAAGGCGGTAAATATTTCAACTGCTCAATAATCGGTAATTCAGCGACAAACAGCGCACTTTTCACTACAGGCGTCTACAACAATTGCCTGATAGTGGAAAATTCCACGGGCGGCTCGACAGGTGGTGACATTGCATCTGCCTCTGTTCTCGACAATTCAACGCTTGCAAACAATATGCCCAAATCGGGCAAGGGTGGACTCAGCGGAAATGTTTCAATTACAAATTCCATCTTCCACTCTAATGGTGCTTATGACCTCTCAGGCGGTGTTACCGCATTAAACTGCCTGTATTATACGACAAATGGTGTAGTCAATCCTATAAACTGTATAGTTGCATCGGATCCTTTGTTTAGGGGCGAGCATTTATCCCCTGAGCGCCCGTACAGTCTTCGTGCATCGTCTTTGGCTGTTGATGCCGGTACCACTAACGGACTTACACCTGGCCCCAACGCAGTTGACTTCTACGGTAGAAAACGCTTTAATAATATGATTGATATCGGTTGTGCAGAGTACATTCAATCTGACGACCCGACACGATTCACTTTAAGATAATTGTAGGCTACAATGACAATTTCGATTCCGAGCGGGCTTTCAAACGCAACGGTTGCCGTCCGCAACGCGCTAGAGCGCATCCCCAACAACGAACCTGCGTCTTTGATTTTTGAACCGGGTATTCACGACTTTTATCTTGACGGATGCAGCAAGTACGCTCCAAAGTTGTCTAACAATAATAATGATGAGCGCAATGTCGCAATTCCGATCGTAGACAGAAACGGTCTTTCTATAGAAGGTAAAGGAGCCACCCTGCTCTTTCACGGTTTGATAATTTTTTGGGGACAGTCCTTTTCGTTCCCCTTCGCATTATCCTAATAATAAGCATTCTAATTTTCAACACACTCAAAATGAGATTATTGTGCGGAACAAAATTTCTAAAAATCTTTGCGTCTCCGTGGAAGAACTTTTAACTACTACTATCACAATATCGCTGCGTTAAAACTTTTGCTACTACTATTAATCTCTGTGACTCTGTGCCTCTGTGTTAAAATCAAAACTACCGCTCAAATTTTGTTCCGCACCGTAATCTCATTTTGCACCTAATAACCAACTATCATAATCTCTCTGCGTCTTTGCGACTCTGCTCCTCTGCGATAAAAATTTTTACTGCTATTTATCACAATTTATCTGTGTTATAACCGCCTAGTCGTTAAACGATGAAAGATTCTCTCTTTTTCAGTGTGTCCGTGATTCTTTTTTACTTGTAGCACAATTCTTCAATAAAAAGGGAAATTTTATTCATTGACAGTAAAATACTGCTTTTGATAAAATTTGTGTGAAGCACAACCCAACTAATATGAAAGGTATTATGAAAAGCGCATTATTATCTTTGTTTGCTTTAGTTTTTGTTTCGCACATTTTAAATGCGGCGACATACTATGCTTCTCCGTTTGGAGGTGCCGATGCCGATTTTTCGCTTGAAAATCCCGGTTCGCTTCAGGCTGCTGTCAAGGCAGC
>JAZUMF010000014.1:0-2998 GCA_045603485.1 Kiritimatiellia bacterium
ATCCCTCGCCTCGTTTACCGCGCAGGCTGCCGCCAAGCTTCGCCGACACGGGCTTCTTGCCGCCGGGTGCAATGTTTACGCGCAGATTTTCGCCGAGGGCGGTGGCGGGGACTGTGTGGGGCGTACAGTCGTTTTTCCCGCGCCAACCGACGCTACGAACGAGATTCTTCGCGCCATCAGCGATGAGGTCAAATACCTCTATCTCCCCGGCATCCGCTACCGCAAGACCGGGATTGTGTTCTTCGGTCTTGAAAAGCCGGGAACAGCGCACCAACTCGATCTCTTTGCCGATTCATCCACGCCAGCCCCTCGCCAATCGGCTCTCTACAAGGCTGTCGATGCACTCAACGCCAAGTACGGCAAAGGCAAGGTATTCTCCGCCTCCGAAGGCATCGGCAAAAAGTCATGGCACATGAAAAGGCAAAAGCTCACCCCCAGACCTACAACCCGATGGGATGAGCTTATAGTTGTGAGGTAGCTATCGTCCTCTCATACGTTTTATGCGGATCGCTATTTTAAGAAGCTAATGATAATAATCATCGCACCTTATAACTTTGCATTTTATCATGGCAGCAGAGGACGCATTTTTGATGCAATAAAATCAGCTATTTCCTTAAATTCCCCAGGACAATCCGCATTGATACCATTCTTTCGCAAATAGGACTTCCACTGAATAGATTTCCTTTCATCGGACGAGAATTCCTCCGTAAAACACATGGGTTCTGCAATATCAATCTTTGTCCCTCGCCTCTTAAATGTAGCTGCAATTGCGGTCTTTAGAATATCCTCTGAAATTTCAAACCCATTCAATACCGTCCAAACATCAAAGAAATCTTTCATCCTTGAATTTGCGAAACCAAGTTCGACCATAATTGCACACTTTTCAGCCAACATCGTTACCATTGGATAAGCCATTATTCTCGGAGATACATCACTTAGCATAGAAGGAAAAGCGACCATCTCAGGTTCGGGTGTAACCACATCACCGAAGCCAATGTCAAATTGAAGCGGAATTCGTACTGATCCCAGATAAACCTTCATCGCAATGCGCCATCCACCATATTTTGTATCTTCTCGTATCGCATCCACTTTGATCGAATCCGAATCAAAGACCAATCCATCGTCCGACGGCAACGAGGAGCATATCTTTACAAAAACCGATACAATCTGCTCTTCAGTCATCTCGTGACCACGACAGAGAAAATCAGTATCCATCGTAGGCCTATAATCCTTGCCTGAAAACCAAACAACGAACAAGTTTCCGCCCTTCAACACAAGCCTATCCGAAAAGTCGCTTGCTTCAAGCCGAGCAAAGAAACGTTCTGTTGCATATCTGATAAGAGCGTGTTGATATGTTTGAGAATTGGCAACCGCCCAATTCTTTATCCTTGCAGTTATAGAAGCTGATACATTAGTGATATTTTTTGAACTCATGACATAATACTTTCGCTGTAAGGTTCTATAACTCGTGCAACACGGCATACTTGTGCTGCACGATACAGTTCATCTGCGGTAAAAAGGCGTTTTTCCCATCCATCCTTCAACGCCTCGATTGCTATATCAATCCCGAACTTATTACGAAACTTAAAAAGATCTGCAACAGTCTTGGCAGGAGAATAAACCTTAAATGCCTTATATCCAGACTGAACAGTCTGAACGCCATAACTATAACTGTTATCCCCAAGCCATACAATCCGAACTGGGAAGTCAACTTTACAGGGTTTTTTAGCCTTCTGAGGCAATGCAATCCATGCTTCTACTGGGTTCGATGTTGTAAAGCCATGAATTTTTAGAGCCGAAAATAGCGAAACTGTAAACTCATATCCGCATTCCGCCAGCGTCTCAAATTCAACATATTCGGAATCGTTGCTGGCCTTGGTATCGGCATAGACACCGCGAGCAAGACGAACTATATCGCCTCGCTTAAGGTAATATCCCACAATGGCTCGATTAAAACCATTTTTTTCAGCAGTCGCAAGAGAGAAACGCTTGTGCCGCTCAAGAAACTCTTCAAAGTTCATACGCATTCAATTGTTTTACAAAACGGCGGAGATTATATCTTATTTCCTCCTGTTTGTCAAATGCGACAATGTGACATATAAACCTCCTAATACAATCATTTATAAGTGGACAGTCCTTTTCGTATCGGATAGATTGCTTTCGCTTCTGGGAGATTAGGAGACTTGGAGTTTAGGAGACGATCTTGACAACTTTTAAGGGGACTGGCCTTTTTGATTCTACTTTAGCATAAAAATCAACATAATTACAACTTATCAAACACCAAATAAATTTCGCTTTGCACCGTAATCTCATTTTCAAATACACGAAATATCATTCGGCACTATTCACTATTCACTATTCCCTATTCATTTATATAGGGACAGTCCTTTTCAATTCACTTCACAATATCCTAATAACAAACATTCTAGATTTTTCACACACTCAAAATGAGATTACGGTGCGGAACAAAATCTCACAAAGTCTCTGCGTTCTTTACGGGAGGACTTTTAACTACGACTTTTAAAAATCTCTGTGCCTCTGCGCCTCTGCTCCTCTGCGATAAAACTTTCTAAGGGGACAGGCCTTACCATTTCTGTATTGATTTGCGGATAGAGTTTTTTGACAGGATTAACAAGATTAAACAGGATTACGAAATGGAACTTTGTGTCTCTGTGCCTCTGTGTTAAAAATAACTTGTTAAGGGGACAGTCCTTTTCGATTCCACTTCGCAATATCTTAATAATAAACATTCTAATTTTTCGCCACACCCAAAATGAGATTACGGTGCGGAACAAAATCTCACCAAAAATCTCTGCGGCTCTGCGGCTCTGCGTGAGGACTTTTAACTACGACTTTTAAAAATCTCTGTTGGTAATATATTGCGTGTTCCTGAAGGCAGGAACAAATTCGGGGTTGAAAAGTCTGTCACGATTGGAGTATGATACGGAACAGCAGGTGCATGGTAACCACTTGCTGTGCGCATGGGAGACACTCGAGG
>JAZUMF010000015.1:0-21479 GCA_045603485.1 Kiritimatiellia bacterium
GATAAAATCATTGAGCGTCATGTAAGACTCCTTTTTTTTGGATACTGGATTTTCTTATATGACGCTTTTTTTGTCAACTCTTTTAAGCTCATAGTAAGCACCAAATTTGATGCTTACCCACACTTTTTAAGGAAGAGCCATTTTTGATATAATTGCTTTCGACAATGAGAAAAATGGGCACGGGCGAGTTAGCCCGTGTGCTAAAGGTAAGTTGTTTCAAATAAGTTGTTTCCAATCAAAAAAGACCATTAGACTTGATATACCAAAATCTTGACTCAATAACTTCCCATAGCTTAAGCAAAGTTTGCAAGTAGGAGCAGTTTGACAGTTTGCGAGTTTGACATTTTTTTAAATCAAAAAGGACTGTCCATTAAAAAGTTTTAAGCGTATTTTGAAAAAAGTATTCCCTCTTTTTTTTCTTAATTCAATTTTTTTGCCGTTTATTTACGGGCTTTTATGAGTGACTGTGTTCCCCGTCGTGGGTGGCAACGGCTCTTACTTCTCACCTTTTACCTCTTCCTTATTCGTGTTCCCCATCGTGGGTGGCAACGGCTTTCACCAAGCGGAATTCCGCTCCGCGATTTCCTTGTTCCTTTTCTTCTTCTTGCTCATGGAAAACGTTTTTGTCTTGCTCCACATTTGGGTTGGTGGCGGTGAAAAATTCAGCGGCAAAAGTCGAATCCCGCTTCCGGCTGGCAGCAAAACAGGAATTCAAGGGGGAACAGGTTCAGGGGTTTGGCAAGTTCCTCGACCATGCATTGGAATTTGCCGTACCATGCTACGCTGTTCGGCATCCCATTCTCTGGGAAGACGAGCCTGCGCCAGTCCACCTTCCCCCAGCGGCCTTTCGCGATAACCTTGTTCTTCCCACACTTGCGGTAGGCCCGCACAACCCGCCACATCGTTTCATCGTCCATCAGGCAATGGTAACCACCAAAGCGGCTGCGCGGGCTTTCTGGCGAAAGGAACCAGTCGTTGAGCCTCCTCTCGTCGATTCCGGCAATTGGGCCTCCGAGATAGTCCCAGAAATAGTCAACGTATGCAAGCGCCTCCGTCTTGTTGATCACATACTGGATTTTCCCGAAAGTGAAATCGCGGTCGCCGACGAACTCGTCCCACGGATCGACCCCGGCGACCTCGGCAAGGCCCGTGGCGCATCGCATGAAGCAGTCATCAGGGTCGGAGCCTTCGGCAAGCGCTGCTGCGTAGTCGTTGAGAACCTTTTGCCCACCAACCTCGAGTTCCACCATTAGCGCCTCCCTCTCCCAAAACGCATCGCTCCATAGCTTGCATGGCGACCGGTAAACCGATTTCGCGAAGACCTCGTTGACGGCCCTCCTGAAAGGGTCGCTGAAAATGGTTATGGCGTTCCCCATATTGCGAATCGTTTCTTCTGTCATGGCAGTTGGCTCTCAATAATGGGGTGCTTCCACCCTTTCACGCTTGCTGCGTCTGCGGCCTGTATTTCGCCAGTTGGGGCTGCGCCTCCAGAAGCCACTCCCAGTCACGTTCGGTAAGCACATTCCACATCCGCGACTTCCAGTATTCATCTGTGCAGAGTTCCACGAATTCGGGACGCTCGCGCAGAAGTTCCACCCAATCGAGATTCGTGACTTCCGACCAGTCGCACTCGTCGGCGAGCTGGGGATACTTTGTGAGAATCCGCACCCAATCTTCGCCGTTGATGCGCTTCCAGCTCAAATTGTATTCCCGATTGGCGGTCTCGTAGTCCTCGAGAATCAAGTCGGCAATATCTGCCGATGCTAGATGCGACGTGTCCCACTTGGATTTGATTTCATCGCTCATTGGTTGCTCCTTCTAGGGTTGATGATTGGGGTTGCGATTGTGGCGCACGTCAGTCGCACCGATGTAAATGTTGTTGCCCTGTCTCAGACATATCTATTGTACCAAAATACCATGATTAAAGTAAGTATTTTTTAATCAAAAAGGACTGTCTCTTAAAAAGTTTTAAGATTAGAAACAACCTAGACAACTGGTAAAAACAACTTTTAAGAGGTGCGCGGGCTAACATGCCCGCGCTCATCTGCTTCAATGTGTGGACTTCAAATATAATTGCTTTCAACAATGAGAAAAGGGGCACGGGCGAGTTAGCCCGTGCGCTAAAGGTAAGTTGTTTCAAATAAGTTGTTTCCAATCAATAAAGACCATTAGACTTGATATACCAAAATCTTGACTCAATAACCTCCCATAGCTTAAGCAAAGTTTGCAAGTAGGAGCAGTTTGATAGTTTGCGAGTTTGACATTTTTTTAAATCAGAAAGGACTGTCCCTTAAAAAGTTTTAAAATTGGAAACAACCTAGACAACTGGTAAAAACAACTTTTAAGAGGTGCGCGGGCTAACATGCCCGCGCTCATCTACTTCAGTGTGGTCTTCAATTTTAGATATAACTGCTTTCAACAATGAGAAAAATGGGCACGGGCGAGTTAGCCCGTGCTCCAAAGGTAAGTTGTTTCAAATAAGTTGTTTCCAATTACTAAAAGGCTCAACGGTTAATTGTATAGATGCGCCCTAGGAGTTAGGGTATCCGCACAAATCAATCAGAAAGGACTGTTCCTTAAAAAATTTCTGCTGGTAGAGATTCTACAAGTAATGTAACATAAAAATGGAAAGGATTACGGTAATGAAATTATTTAAGCTGGTGGCATTGAACTTTGTTTGCATCGTAGTTGCAAACAGATGTGCTTTTGCCGAATCGATTGATGCGAGATTTGAGGAGCGATATGCTACTTGGAAGGCGTGGATTGCGACAAACGAGTTTAGATCAACATACACAGCGTGCAAGGAGTATTACGACATTGTTGCACTTGGAGTGCCCGCAATTCCCTTTATGATCGGGAAAATGGAAGAGTGTTTTGACGATTTTCACCTTAGCACCGCAGTGAGTATCGTCTCGAAGCGGGAATTTGACAAATCCGAGTGGCCAGTCGAGAAGCTTGGTGATTCAAAAACAGCCGCAAAATTGTATGTACATTGGTGGAGGGTCGGGCGATTCCAGACAGGGGCGCAGTTTAGAGATCTGTACGCACGATGGTGTAAGTTCAATATCGAGAGGGAGCTTGGAGATGCAGATCGGGTTTACAAGCAGATTGTCAATCTTGGGATTCCCGTGTTACCCTATCTTATTGAGATTATTGACAAAAGCCCCGAGTTTGTTGCTGCCGTTTCTATACTATCTGGCGATGCTTTGCCCAAAAATGCCAGTCTTGAAGAGACCAAGACTTGGTGGGAGAAAAACAAAGAGCAATTCACCTTGCCCCCCGCTGAGGATGTATTGCCGCAAAGTGGAGGTTGTTTATGAAAAAAACTAATTTTGTTATTTTTCTTATATTAGTCATAAGTTCCTTTTTTTTATGGTAATGAATATTTTTTTGATGAAGAGGGGCGGTTAGAAAGGAAAAGTGATGTAACAGGGAAACCAGTATTTATAATTTCCACTCCGCAAAAAGTTAAATTAAATCAGTCTATAAAGGTGACCGATAAATTAATAAATACTGTTAAGAAGTTATGAATCAGAAATGACTGTCCCTTAAAAAGTTTTAAGATTGGAAACAACCTAGACAACTAGTAAGCACAACTTTTAAGAGGTGCGCGGGCTAACATGCCCGCGCTCACCTACTTCAGTGTGGTCTTCAATTTTAGATATAATTGCTTTCAACAATGAGAAAAATGGGCACGGGCGAGTTAGCCCGTGCGCTAAAGGTAAGTTGTTTCAAATAAGTTGTTTCCAATCAATAAAGATCATTAGACTTGGTATACCAAAATCTTGACTCAATAACTTCCCATAGCTTAAGCAAAGTTTGCAAGTAGAATCAGTTTGATAGTTTGCGAGTTTGACAGTTTTTTCACGCGGCGAAACTCCTTAACTCCCAATATCCTCTTCTCCCAGTATCGAAATTGACATTAGACGCGAGACATTAGACTTAACAATATTGATAGTGCGCAGTTTGACCTTGCATAAATCTCATTCTTTCGGTAAACTATCATAGTTTGAGTTTTAGGCAATAAAACGAGATTTTTACAACATTGTGCCATCTTGGCAACCACAGCAAAGGACTAAAATGTATACATCATCAGACCTTCGTAAGGGCCTTAAAATCATGATTGATGACCAGCCTTGGATCATCACTGAATTTGACTTCGCTAAACCCGGAAAGGGTCAAGCCATCTATAACTGCAAGCTTAAGAATATGCTCAACGGTTCAACTATGAGCCGCAGCTACCGCAGTGGCGATCGCTTTGAAAAGCCTGAGCTTGAGAATATCAATGTCAACTTCTCATACGAAGACGGCAACAACTATGTCTTTACCGATGAGAACTATGAAGAGGTTCGCGTAAGCGCCGATGTTCTTGGTGAAAGCCGCTTCTTCCTTATTGATAACATGGAGTGCGAAGCTCTTCTCTTCCGCGGCTCTGCAATTGAAGTCACCCTTCCAAACTTTGTCGAGCGCGCTATCGTCAAGTGCGATCCCGGCGTCCGCGGCAATACCGCAAGCGGTAAGGTCACAAAGCCGGCAACACTTGAGGGCGGCTATGAGCTCGCAGTACCTCTCTTCGTCAATGAAGGTGATATAATCCGCGTTGACACCCGCACAGGTGAATACACCGACCGCGTTAAGGCATTTTAAGTCCTTTAGGTGCGGGAGATGCTCGCAAAAATCATATCTGGAGCCGTTCTTGGCGTTGATGCCTATCCCGTTGAAATTGAAGTAAACACGGGATCGGGCGAGATAAATGTCGTGATTGTGGGATTGCCTGATGCGGCAGTCCGCGAAAGCAAGGATCGCGTCTGGACGGCTATCCAGAATAGCGGCTTCAAGCCGCCAATGGGTCGTACAACAATCAACTTGGCTCCTGCCGATACAAAAAAGGAGGGGCCAAGTTTTGATTTACCCATAGCTATTGGAGTTTTGCTTGCGTCAGATGAATTTGTTCCACCTCCTTATTCGTTTGCAATGATTGGTGAGCTCGCCCTTTCCGGTGAAGTTCGGCGAGCTAGAGGCATATTGCCGATTACCATTGCAATGCGTAACTTGGGAATTGAAAAAATTCTCGTCCCGGCAGATAATGCCGAGGAGGCTGCCGTTGTCGAGGGAATTGATGTAATTCCAGTCCATACATTGCGCGAGGCGGCAGATTTTCTCGCCGGTTTTTATGAGATAGCGCCACTCCTGCCCGCCGATTTCGGTATAGCCGACGAAAATGACTTGGATATTGGCGATTTTCAAGATGTCCGCGGTCAGGAAAGCGCAAAACGGGCCATTGAGGTGGCAGTCGCAGGCGGTCACAATATCCTTATGATCGGGCCTCCCGGAACAGGTAAGACAATGCTGGCAAGGCGACTTTCGTCGATATTGCCCGCAATGACCCTTGAAGAGTCGCTTGAAACGACCCGCATCCATTCAATCGCTGGCACCCTCGGCGCCCACCAGTCGTTGGTTAAGGTGCGGCCTTTCCGCGCTCCCCACCACACAATCTCGGATGCCGGCCTTCTCGGTGGCGGTACACATCCTATGCCGGGTGAGGTGAGCCTTGCCCATAACGGCGTACTCTTCCTTGATGAGTTGCCAGAATTTCACCGCAATGTCCTTGAGGTACTTCGCCAGCCCCTTGAAGATGGCGCCGTTACAATTTCACGAGCCGCTGGTACCGTAACTTTCCCGTCACGCTTTATACTTGCGGCAGCGATGAATCCTTGTCCCTGCGGCTATTACGGAGACCCGAGGCGCAGCTGCAATTGCGGCTCAACGAGAGTTCAGCAATATCGCAATAAAATATCAGGCCCGCTTCTCGACCGCATAGACATCCATGTCAATGTGGCAGCGGTAAGTTATGAAGATTTACGCATCAGCGCCCCTACCGGCAAAGATTCTGCGACAATGCGTAGAGAAGCCCAGCAGGCGAGAATGATTCAGCAGGAAAGATTTCGCAAAGAGGGGCTTTCTATCACCTGCAACGCCGCAATGGGAGCTCGTGAAATCAACCGCTTCTGCATAATGACCGATGGCGCACAGGCATTGCTTCAAAATGCAATGTCGCTCTTCTCACTCAGCGCAAGAGCATATTCACGCATCGTCAAGGTTGCCCGCACAATTGCCGACCTTGACGGCTCGGCGGACATAAACGAAATTCATGTCGGCGAAGCGATTCAATATCGCCAGCTTGACCGCGGGCAGTAGTTTTTCAAGTCTGACGGTCCGGCACTTACAGGCAGGTTATACATTTATCCGTTGTCAGTCATTTCCTAAATCGAGGGGACTGCGCTAAGAAGTTTTTTTGTGTAGGGATGTTCGGGGCTTGCAAAGATTGCGGACGGTTCGCCCTCTTCGACGATTTTTCCGCGTTCCAGGATATATACATAGTCACAGATTGTGGCTACTACTGCGAGGTCATGGGTTATCAGGAGCAGGGACTTTAATCCGCTTTCTTTATCTTTGATCAGATCCAGGAAGAGTCGTAATATGCGGGCTTGAACTGAAACATCCAGTGCCGAAACAGGTTCGTCTCCTATGAGCAAGGAGGGTTTGAGCGCCATGGCACGGGCTATGCAGGCGCGCTGGCATTGTCCTCCGCTTAATGTCTGCGGCTTTCTGTTCGCTACATCCGGAGGAAGCCCGACCAGTTCAAGCAGTCGCATGACTTCTTTGCCTATTTCGGATTTTGGAACGATGTTATGTACCTTCAGCGCTTCGGCTATTGCATCTCCGATCTGCTGTCTTGGATTTAATGCGCCTGTCGCATCTTGAAAGACCATCGAGATTTGGCCTTTGCCGCGGTTTTGGGATTGGGGTGGAGTTATTGTGCCTGATGCCGGTTTTTGGAGTCCGCAGATGGTTCTTACGAGTGTTGTTTTGCCTGAACCGCTTTCGCCGACCAGTCCTACGATTTTGCCATCGGGGATTGTTATTGAAACATTATCGAGGGCTTTGAGGATTGAGCCATTGCGTTGCCTGAAGATTACGGTTATGTTTTTGGCTTCAAGCATGGTTTAACAGCTCCTGAAAATCTTTCGGCAACGGTGCCTTGAAGGTGATGCGTTTGCCTGTTTTGGGGTGGTCGAAGGAGAATTCCGCGGCATGGAGCATCTGTCTTGTCGGGCAATCTCTGATTTTGCGGTCGAGTTGACGATTGCCGTAGACCTGGTCGCCGACTATCGGCATTTTGTCATGTGAGAGGTGGACTCTGATCTGGTGGGTTCTGCCTGTTTCGATTTTTACGCGTAGGAGGGTGGTCTTTGTGAGGCGTTTTTCAACTTTCCAATGTGTAATGGCGTCTTTCCCTCCTTTGGGCGGGTTGAAGGTCATTTTTTTGCGGTCGGTCGGGTGTCGCCCGATTTGCCCGTTTATCGTTCCGGCGATTGCTGACGGATGGCCATGGACGAGGGCATAGTAGGTCTTTTCGGTTGTTCGTGATTGGAATTGACTAGATAGGGCATTCAGTGATTCTTCGTCTTTTGCAACCACCAGAATTCCCGTTGTGTCCATATCAAGTCTGTGGACGATGCCCGGCCTTGCCACCCCTCCAACGCCTTTCAGGTCATTGCAGTGGTAGAGGAGGGCGTTGACGAGTGTTTCGCTTTCATGGCCAGGAGCGGGGTGGACGACCATGCCTGCCGGCTTGTTGATTACGACTATCGAATCGTCTTCGTAGATGATGTCCAATGGGATGTCTTCTGGGATCGGCTCGGCAGGCGCAGGATCGGGGAGATTTACGATGATAAGGTCGCCTTGGCGAAGCTTGCTTTTTGCCGTTAACGGAACGCCGTCAGAAACGACTGCTCCATCTGACATAAGCGCTTGGATGCGCGAGCGTGAGAGTTTCTCGATACGGGAGGCCAGCCATGCGTCAAGGCGGCCTGATTCTCCGTCATATTGAAGCTGTATCTGCTCTCCCATCGATTATTGCACTTTCTTCCCGAGGCGTGAGTAGAGGAGAAAGGCTATGCCCGCCAGAAATACGAAGATGCAGATGAACTGCGCAATCGACAATGCTCCGACGGTCATGCGCGGGTCAGCTCTGAGTGTTTCGGTGAATGCTCTGATAAATGCGTATGAAATCAGGTAGATTCCAGAGTAGAAGCCGAGGGGGCGTTCTTTTTTCGCGAGTTTGAATAGAACGACAAAGAGTATTATGTTCAGGGCTGCTTCTACGAGCTGCGACGGGATTACGGGGAGGCTTTTTCCTGCGGCTTGTGTAATAAGCCCTGCATTTATCTGGTCATACCACGGATTGGAGCCTGTCGGGTAGCATAGCCCGACGGGTGAATCTGTGACGCGACCGTAGCAGCAGCCGTTGAGGAAGCAGCCGATTCTGCCAAAGGCATGCCCCAGGGGGAGGGCTACCGCAGACATGTCAAGCAGTGATATGAGGGACTTCCGTTTGATGTGGGAATAGAGGGCTATTGCAACGATTGCTCCGCCAAGTCCACCATAGAACATCAGCCCGCCTTTGTCGAAGCGGAATATTTCCCAAAAGGGCATTCCCGCAAATTCTTTGGTCCAATGCTCTGCTACATAGGCGAATCTTGCTCCAAAGGCCCCGCCAAGCATGACTATCACCAAAAACTGCGAGATGTCTATGGGCGGTATCTTCGCGATTTTCATCGATGTGCGTGTGAGGACCAGATATGCGAGCAAAAAACCTATTGCCGCCATCAGCCCGAATGACTTTATGGAGAATTGTCCGAATTCAAGAAGTATTGGATACATATCGCACTTTTTTGAGAATGACAAAATTGATTATAAATAGTATAGTATTATGTTGGTTCGGCTTCAAGTATCAAAAGATTAATCAAGGTGTTTGCGGTTATGGCAGAAAATGAACAGATTCTTTTTGACAAGATGGACAAGATGACTTGCCCTTCTTGCAATATCGAAATTGATGTTAGTGCATTAGAGCCTTTTACGGCTGCGGCTTGCCCTAATTGCAATGCGGCTTTGACCGTACCTGCCAGACTTGCGAATTATCAGCTGCTTTCGTGCTTGGGTTCAGGCGGGATGGGTAGCGTCTATCGTGCATACGATGAGACGCTTGCAAGAATTGTCGCCATAAAGGTAATGCTCCGCAAGCTTGGCGAGCAGCCTGAGTTTTTGACTTCATTTCGCCGCGAGGCGCAGGCGGCAGCCAAGTTGAACCACCCCAATATCGCCCAGATTTATTCCTTCGGCGAGGAGAACGGTCAGCCATACATAGTTATGGAGTTTGTACCGGGCAAGCATCTTGATACGATGATTGAAGAGCCTGAGATGCTTTCTCAGCCGATGATCATGAAGATCGGTATGGATATTGCCGATGGTCTGCAGCTTGCCGCCGCATCGAATCTTATCCATGGCGATATCAAGCCTGAGAATATTCTCCTTGACGATAGAGGCGTTGCCAAGCTTGTCGATTTTGGTATCGCCTCTACGCCGGATTCTGTTTCTACTGAGATTTGGGGTACTCCATATTATATCTCTCCCGAGAAAATCAAGCGGGAGAAGATTGATTTCAGGAGCGACATCTACTGTTTGGGCGGAACTCTCTATCACGCTATTACAAAGCAGCCGCCATTTGACGGGAAGGATGCAATGGAAGTTGTTAAGGCCCGTCTTAATGGACCGCCCAGACCGCTTAGAGAGCTTCGCCCCGATGTAGACCCAGAGGTCGAGGCCATTATTGACCGTATGCTTCAGGTTGAGCCTTCAAAGCGTTATCCTACCTACGGCTCGTTGATGAGCGATATCCGTCAATATCTTTCGCGTGTTCAGCCGCAGCAGATTACGGCGGGGGCTGGCGCCGCATCGAAGCGTATTGTAATCAAGGGGCGCGGAGCGGCGACGCGTGCAAGGATGCAGGCGACCGAGGGAATAAACCCGGTGACATCGACTTCGCTGGATCCTTTGCCGCTAGGTGAGACGCAGTCGGCTCAGGCGACCTCAGGCAGCCATATCCGCATTACCAAGACGAAGAAGCCTATTACCGTCGCGACTACTCCAATCGTCGATGAGGATGATCCAGAGGCTTTGGCCCGTCGTAAGGCTAAAGAGCTTAAACGGATTCTTTACTCCATTATCGGCGTTGTCGTAGCTGTGATTTTGGGTGTCGTCGGTCTCTTCTGGGGAATGAGCGTCAAGAAGGATCGCGACAATCAAAAGATTGCGGAGGCTGTGGCATCGCAGGATGACGCTTTCAGGTCGCTCTTCGCAAAGTGTGCCAAGGTCGCATCGACAAAGACTAAGATTCATAAGCTTTCAGATCAGGCCGATGCCATTGTCAAAGAGGCTGTGGCGGCAGTGGAGGGCGAGCTCGGAAGCGAGTTTACAGCCCGCATAACGGAGGAGGTGCCGGAGCCCGTTGAGGAGGTTGAGGAGAAGCCTGAGGGCGAGGCATCGGCTGACGGCGAAGCGAAGGCTGCGGATGGCGAAGCACCTGCTAATGGTGAAGTGACCGCTGCGGAGGGCGAGGCGCCGACGGATGATGGTAAGGAGGCTTCCGATGAAGAAGAGTCAAGCGAGACTTCAGAGGAGTCCGATGCCGAGGAAGCTGCCCGAGATGAGGGTGAGACCGACGGCACTTCCGCTGAAGACGCCCCTGCGGAAGCCGATGCCGAGGCTGCCGCCCCAGTCGCTTTGGATGGCCTCCCCGGCATGGCAAGAGAGATTTATGTGATGCTTGCGCCAGTCCGCTGGGCGCGTGCAAAGGCGGATAAATCGCAGGAGCTTGTCAATGAGGCTTATGTGAAGGCGACCGAGCAGACGAATATTAATGTGAGCGTTAAGTTTGCCGATCTCCAGCATAATATTCAGACACACATAACCGCCTTTGAGGAGGCAAAGGATGTCGCTCAAAAGCAGCAGGATGTGTTGGATGAGGTTCTTACGCCGCTCCCCGGCCTTATAAAGGATGCAACCGCCAAGGCAAAGGAGATTGCCGACGAGATTAAGAAGCTTGCCGATGAGCGTGAGCGAATCGCCGCCGAGGAGAAGGCTGCCGAGGAGGCGCGGTTGGCTCAGGAAAAGAAGGATGCCGAAGAAGCGGCGCGCCGTGCCGCCGAGGAGGCTGAAATCGCCATGGTTCGCGCCATTATCCCATCGAATATCGATAAGCTTGTGCAGCATCAGTATGATGCGGTTTTGCGCGAGTTTGATAAAATCAAGGACGGTCTTACATTTAAGAGTGCCAAGAAAGCCTATAAGGCCGATTATCGCAGAGTTGAAGGTTTACGCGATCTTAAAGCCTTTTTGGTTGCGCGACTTGGCAGCGAGGATCAGTTTACCCATGCCAAACTGAAGTGGAAGATTCTTTCTGTCGATAATCGGATGGTTGAGGTTTTACCTTCGAAAAAGGGTGCAACTCCGATTCGCGTCAAGTGGAGCGAAATGAAGCCGTTGGAGCAGATTGTTCCGATAACGCTTTACTATTTGTACGATGCCGATAAGGCCCGTAATATTCCATTGCGTGAGCGCGTTGCCAATTATCTCAATGCTTCAATCTATTTTATGACCTTTGCCGGGGATAATGAGAATGCCAAGAATCTTGCAAAGATTTTTGCAGAGCGCGTAATGGCTGAAATGCCGTCAAAGCGCAATGAGGTGATCGAAACTTTGTATGACATTGAATTCAACGCTTTATGATGACAGCCCCTTCGAGTCGGGGGATGAACGGGAATGCGAAGTCGAAAAGCCGGCCTCAGAGGAGACGGCTTCGTTTGTGAAGTCTATCGGGCTTCCCGGGAAATCTACAATCCTGCCCTATGTCGATGATGCGTCGGGTCTTCCGGTTGATGCCGACGCTCCTTCGCGCAGGCGCGCTCCAAACACTATAGCATCTGCCTTGGGGCAGTTGCTCCCAAGGCTGGGGCTTGATGGCTCAGAATCGGGCGAGCCTCAATTTGAAGATGTTGTGCTGGCGGCATGGAACGACATTGTTGACGACGAGCTTCGCGAAAAGCTGACTCCCGAGAAGTATGTCGACAAGGTGCTTTATGTCAAGGCACGCAACAACTCCGAGCTTTTTGAGATTCGGAGATTCAAGCTTCGCCCTCTTGAAGCGCGGGCGAAGCGTCATGCCGTTTTCGCGGGTCTGCGTCAAATAAGAGTCAGACTTTAGTTTGCTTTACGGTATAAGCGTGAAGTGCTGTCCAGGCACCGGCGCAACGGCATTTACGGCTCCGTGCTCATTTAGGAGCCTGACCATTTCGTCAGTCTGCTCCTGATCGCCATGGACGGCAAAAACATTCTTCAGATTCGGATTTTTTACTTCGTCGAACCAGCGCATCAAACCGCCGCGGTCCGCATGGGCTGAGAGTGCATTGATGGTTTGAATACGGGCCTCAATCGGCACCTCTTCACCGAAGATTTTGACTGGCGACTGGAGGTTGACGATTTTGCGTCCGAGGGTGTTTTCGGCTTGATAGCCGACAAACAGGACGATGTTGCGCGGGTTCTCAAGGTTGTTGCGGAGGTGGTGAACTATTCTGCCGCCTTCGCACATTCCCGATGCCGAAATTATGACGAGGGGCTCTTTAATATTGTTGAGGGCCTTTGAATCTTCAACGGAGCGGGTGAATGTCAACCCCGGGAAGTTTAGGAAGTCTCCGCCGGCGCGCAGAATGTTTGCCGCCGCTTCGTCATAGCATTCTTTGTGCCGCTCAAAGACATCTGTCGCATTTGTCGCAAGCGGACTGTCGACTATAATTTTTGTCGGAGGAATGCGTTTTTTGGATACGAGCATGCTCAGAAAGTAGAGAAGCTCCTGTGTGCGGCCAACGCTGAAGCATGGGACGATCAGCTTGGACTTCTGCTGATGAATATCATCGATGTATGATTTAAGCCTCCCCAGGATGTCATCTTGGGCAGGATGGTCACGGTCGGAATATGTGCTTTCGATTAAAAGCGCATTTGCGCCGTTTACGACTGCGGGCGGCCGCAAAATAGGCTGACGGTCATTTCCCAAGTCTCCCGTAAAGACCAGTCGATAAGGCTCTTTGCCGTCACGGCGAATTACCAGCTCAATGATCGCAGAGCCTAGGATATGGCCGGCCTCGTGGAGAATCGTGCTTACTCCATTGCCTAAATCGATCTCACGATAGAGCGGTTCAGACTGGAATCGCTTCATAATGGCATCGACATCCTTAGCCTCGTACAGAGGCTCAAAGAGATTCTTGCCCTGCTTTTTGCGTTTGATGTTTACATAGGCGACATCCTGCTCTTGGATAAAGCAGGAATCACGAAGCATAATTTCACATAGGTCGGTTGTAGCGTATGTGGTTATGACTTTGCCGCGAAAGCCTCTTCTTGCCAAAGTCGGCAGATTGCCGCTATGGTCGATATGGGCATGTGAAAGAATCACATAGTCCAGTTCGGGGATGTCAAACGGGATATTTCTGTTAATTTCAAAGGCTTCTTTGCGATGTCCTTGGTATAGACCGCAATCAAGGAGTATTTTTAACCCGTTCGCCTCAATATAATGCATTGAACCTGTTGTAGTACGGGCTGCGCCCTGGAATTTGATATTTAACATAGCTTTATTCCTTTCCCGCGTTGTAAACCGCGTTTGTCTGCTTTAGTCTAGCACTAAAAAAAACAAGATGCAAATAAAAAAAATCAGGTAGTTTCTCTTCTCTTTTTTGACGGTTACGGGGCAATTGTGTAGAATGGTTCCATATGGGAATATGGCGCAAAGAATCTGTAGTTGTGGAGAAGCCGCTGCGTATTGATTTTGCAGGCGGCTGGAGCGATACTCCACCAATTTGCTTTAAGATGGGCGGTTGCGTGCTGAACGGCGCAATCTCTCTCGGCAGTCTTTTGCCGGTTCGGGCAGAGGTCGCGCAAATCGACAAAAATCTTGTAATCGTTGAAAGCGTCGATCTGAAAAAGAAGGGCACGCTTTCATCGATTGAGGAGCTTCACGACCACAGCAACCCGGCCGATTGGATGGCTTTAGTGAAGAGCGCGCTGGTTGTCATAGGCTACGATTTTTCATGGGGCGGGTGTTTTATCCGTATTTCAGCCGATGTTCCCAAGGGGAGCGGCTTGGGCACCAGTTCGATTTTGGGCGCCGCGCTGCTTGAGGCCTTGGCTCTTATGCGTGGCGAATGCGCGGATTGGCGGATAACCGCTTCCCGCGTTTTGCTGCTTGAGCAGGAGATGGGTACCGGCGGAGGCTGGCAGGATCAGGTGGGCGCGCTGCTCCCTGGGGTCAAGTTGCTTGAAACCAATCCCGGCAAGAGGCAGAGAATATCCGTTACGCAGCTTGACGACTCCGCGATACTTGATTTTTCAAAATTCCTTGATGAGCGCGCGCTTCTCCTTTTTACAGGCAGAAAAAGAATGGCGCGCAATGTGCTTCGCGGCGTCGTCAGATTTTTTGACGAAAACCCCGACGGCTTCGCCACTGAAATCATCTCGACAATCAAAAAGGATGCGAGAGATGCGTTTGACGCCATAAAAAACCGCGACTGGGAAAAATTCTGCGCGACTCTGAATGCCTATTGGCTCAACAAGAAAGCACTTGACCCAGGCAGTACGAATCCTTTGGTTGAGTCTATAATCGCCAGAATCGCTCCTTGGACAAGTGCCGTTTCGCTTTGCGGCGCCGGCGGCGGGGGTTTTATGCTTATTATCGCTAGAGACGGCCGTCAGCGCGACAAGATACGCTCCTCGTTTGAGCGTTTCCCTCCTGTCCGCGGTGCGAAGTGTTTTGATTTCAGCCTTATTTTTTGACGAGTAGTTTTATCTTTTAGGGTATTGAGGTTTTATGCATACAATCGGATATCTGTGCGCCGCCTTTACAGTCTTTTCATGGGGCATCACATTTGTTTCAACGAGAGCGTTGCTCTCTGATTTCTCATCTTTGGAGATATTGTTCGTCCGTTTTTTCATGGCATATCTTGTCCTGTGGCTGTTGGCTCCCAGACGTCTCAAGCTTGAGTCATGGAAGGAGGAGGGGTATTTTGCGCTTGCCGGTCTTACAGGCGCAACCATCTATCAAATGCTCGAGAATATGGCGATAGAATATGCCAATGCCTCAAATGTCGTAAGTATTATCGTTTCCGTAAGCCCGATGTTCACGGCTCTCGTCTGCCAGGCCTTTTTGAAGGAAAAGGTCTTATCGTGGCGGTTTGGCGCAGGCTTTGTCATTGCAATGCTCGGTGTCGCCTTTGTCTGCTTCAACGGCAATATCTCATTTCAAGGTGACGGCGGAATGCCCATCAATCCCTTAGGATGCCTTCTTGCCATTGCCGGTGCGGCATGCTGGGGATTTTACGGCTTGTCGATCGGCTTGATGAACGGCCGCAATTACCCGCAGCTTTTAGCATTGCGCAGAATGTTTTTCTATTCGCTTGTTTTTATGATTCCTTTTTTGGCATACGGCATAATTGCCGCTCCGCCATCAGGTTCGGATTTTTCCGTAAACCTTACAGCTGCGGACAATATCGAGCGTTTTTCAGATTGGAAGAATTGGCTGAATCATCTCTTCCTTGGTGTTATTGCAAGTGCGGTCAGCTTCGCGACATGGAACTACGCCTGCAAGATTCTCGGTACCGTCAGGGTTAATCTCGGTATGTATATCTCACCTGTCGTAACCGTTGTTTTTGCATTTTTATTCCTGGGAGAGCGTCTTTCGCCGATGGGTATTCTCGGGTCGTTTTTGACCATTGCCGGTGTCGTAATCTCCGATTGGAAAAAGTCCTAGTTTCAAAAAAAATAAATAGTGATTGACGATTTTGAAAAATTAGTGCATAATATATACATCAATGTTTGCGAGATTGATGCCGACTTCTTCAACTTTTTAATATACGGCATCAACTTTCCAGTTGACGATTTTTAGAATTTGTTGCATAATAGATGGAACAAGTTTTGATGGAATTGAGATTCGCTTGATTCCTAAATTTGTGGCGAGGTAGCTCAGTTGGTAGAGCAGGGGACTGAAAATCCCCGTGTCGGGGGTTCGATTCCCTTCCTTGCCACCATTCTTTTTCAAATGAGGTAAAATCGTCATGCGCAGAAAAATTGTTGCTGGTAACTGGAAGATGAACAAGACTCCTGCAGAGGCAAAGGTCCTCGCAGAAGAAATCAATGCCGCTCTCGGAGCCGAAGCTTGCCCCGTTGAGGTCGTTGTTTGCCCCCCTGCTATTGATCTCCCCATCGTGACTGAAGCCCTCAAGGGTTCACAGATTGGTGTTGGCGCTCAGAATATGCACAACGAGCCAAAGGGTGCCTACACCGGCGAAATCGCCGCTGATATGCTTCTTGAGCTCGGCGTCAAGTACACGATTCTCGGTCACAGTGAGCGTCGTACCTACTTTGCAGATACAGATGCAACGGTAAATGCAAAGACTAAGGCAGCTCTCGCCGCAGGTCTTATCCCTATAGTTTGCGTTGGCGAAACTCTCGAAGAGCGTGAGTCAGGTCGTACAGACGAGGTCGTCGCCGGTCAGGTTCGCGGTAGCCTTGCTGATCTCGGCGCCGACATCGCCAAGGTTGTCGTTGCTTATGAGCCTGTTTGGGCAATCGGTACAGGTAAGACCGCTACCCCTGCTCAGGCACAGGAGGTTCATGCTCTTATCCGCCGCACTCTCGCAGAGATGTCTGACGGTGCTACAGCAGAGACCATCCGCATTCAGTATGGCGGCAGCATGAAGCCCGAAAATGCCGCAGAGCTTATGTCTCAGCCTGATATCGACGGCGGTCTTATCGGTGGTGCCGCTCTCAAGGCTGATTCCTTCATCGCAATCGTCAAAGCAGGTTGCTAAGGCGGTTGTCAGATAATCAATAACCTAAAAACGGAGTAATCCTATGGCAGTTTTAACCACAATCTTGCAGATTTTGCTTGTACTGGTAAGTGTCTTGCTCGTCTGTGTCATATTGCTACAGCGTAACAAGGGTGCCGGTGCCGGTGTTACCTTCGGAGGTGCTGGTGAGGCTGTCTTCGGTGCAGACATGGGTAATGTCTTGACCCGTTCAACGGTTGTTCTAGGTTGTCTCTTTCTCGCTATTGTGCTCGCACTTTCAATTATTGCCGCGCGTGGCAGTGCTTCTAGTACGGGCTCTATAATGGATGGCGTTAAAACCAAGACTACTAATCAGCAGACTCTTTCGGATGCCGCTGCAGGTGCTCTTGACGCTACAGCCGCTGATGTGCCGGCTCCGGCCGCAGAGGCAGAAGCCGCTGCTCCGGCTGCGGAAGCCGCCGATGCGGAAGCTGCAGCTCCGGCTCCAGCCGCAAATTAAGAGACTATCTGTAAAAAAGGGCGCGACCGGTTGGTTGCGCCTTTTTTGTTTTCAGGGTGGATTATGGAAAAAGAATTACGCCAAATGCAAGAACGATATTGGAATGGACTCTCCAATCAGTATCAGAAGATTATGCAGATTTCTCTTGAGGATTTTCACTATGGGCCTCAGATACCTGGAGAAAGCGTACTTAAGTTATTGCCGCCGTTAAAAAAGGGAATGAAGGCATTAGAGTTAGGAGCCGGCGGAGCTCAAAATTCGATCTATCTGGCAAAGCAGGGACTTCTGTGCACCGCATTCGATATATCGGAAAATCAATTGCGGCACGCTAAAAAAAATGCAAACAAGGCGGGCGTGGATATTTCATTTGAATGTACGCCAATTGAGCAGTTCTTAAACCATACTGACGGCAAGTATGAGTTGATACATTCCTCTCACGCCTTTGAGTTTATCGAAAATCCCGCCAAAACAATTCTAGAGTGCGCATCAGTTTTAGCGCCAGATGGTTCTTTGGTAATTTCAACGGTTCACCCGCTTTACAATGGCGATTGGGTTGAAAATCTCGATGAGGACGGCAATCCCGACGGGATGGGACTCTTTCTGAAAAATTACTTTACTCCGCCAGACGATATCCGCTATAAACGCGGCAAGGTAGATGTGATTTCTCGCGCATATCCTATTTCTGCCTGGTTCAACTGGTTTAGAGCGGCGGGACTTGAGGTTACCGCTATATCAGAGCCGGCCGGTCTGCCAGCGACCGAAACGCCCCCATACACCAATGAAGATTGGGCTGATACCGAAGGCGAACTGGAAGCGATTCCCGGAACCTTAATTGTTGTCGGCAGACTTAAGTAGTCGCTTTATAAGGCTGCGGGTTGAAGGGATTGGAGCGATAAAAGGGGTAGAGGTTTATGTAGTTAAATCAAAGAGGGTGGGGGCGTCGTTGCCGTCTTGAGCTTTTTTTTGGCGAGGGCGTTGAGGTGTTATGCCGCCTACCGTCGACTTAACGGTTTCTCCACCTGAAAGGCGCGTTGTAAGTATTGTGCCGTCGGGAGCGTCAGAGGCCTTTCTTAGGGCTGTGCCGTCTTGCAGGAGGGTAATGCTGTAGCCGCGCTCGAGGACTGCCAACGGGCTTAGTGCTGTGAGCTGTTTGGCAGTCGCCTGGAGCCTGCTTTGCCGTCTTTCGATACTGCGCTCAAGAGCCTGCGTCAGCCGCGTCCCTAAATTTTCAAGGCGTCCTTTGATTTCGGGGATGATTTGAGCCTTTTTTACCTCTAATGCCGTAGAGGCATTCGCGAGCCGTTCACGATAGCAATTGGTTGTGTCGGTCATCGAGGAGAGCATTGCCTGTTCGAGGGCGTCGACACGCTGCATATAGGACTCGACTGCATGGGCGGGCTCTGCAAAGACGCGATTTTTAACAACGGCGGCATAGCGCGTTTTGATGTTGTTCAGTGTCGCGGCAAGAAGTGTTTCCGAGCGTTCGGCAAGGCGTGATACATCGCGTTCAAAATCTGCCTTTGGTCTGACGAGCTGTTCGGCGGCTGCGGACGGAGTCGGCGCACGAAGGTCCGCGACGAAATCGCAGATTGTAAAGTCGGTTTCGTGGCCTACGCCTGAGATTACGGGAATCTCCGCTTCAAAGATTGCTCTTGCGACGATTTCTTCGTTGAAGCACCAAAGCTCTTCCATGCTTCCGCCGCCGCGCATAACGACAATTACTTCGCGCGGAGGAAGGTCTGTCAGGATAGTCTTGCCGACTTCTCCGAGGAGGCGAACACCGCTTGCTATTTCTTCTGCCGCGCCTTCACCTTGAACCTTTGCAGGGGCTATGAGTATGTCGATATTCGGGTATCGGCGTGACAATACATTTAGAAAATCGCGTATGACGGAGCCTGTCGGAGAGGTTACGACGCCTATGTGTCGCGGTAAGAGCGGCAGAGCCTTTTTATGCCCTTGCGCGAAAAGCCCTTCAGCCTCGAGCCTGCGTTTCATCTCTTCGAATTTTACCGCCAGATCTCCAATGCCGATATCAACAACGGTTGTCGCGATTATCTGGTAACGGCTTGTTCCGGCAAATGACGACAGCTTGCCTTCTACGCGGACCTTTTTGCCGTTTTCAATGCGGAGCCTGAGTGATGCGGCTCGTCCCGAAAAGAGGACTATGTTGATTCGGGACTGGGCGTCTTTAAGGGAAAAATAGTGATGTCCGGAGCTGTTTGCCCCGCGATAATCGGTAACTTCTCCCTCAATTTCGACATTGCCGAAGGTCCGCTCGAGATGATTGCGGATGAGCGTTGAGATTTCAGTTACGCTGAAGGGTTTTCCGGTAGGACTAATCACAATAAAAATCCCCTAGGGGTATTTTCCCTAGGGGGCTTGTTTTGGGGGTAATTAGATACGCTTTTCGCCACCGACAAATACGGCCTTGACATCAAGGTCTTCTTTGCCGAGAACGACGAGGTCGGCGAAGAAGTCGGGCTCAATGCAGCCGAACTGATCGCCAAGACCAAGTTCTTCAGCCTGATTCCATGAGGTCGTCTGGATGACATCTTCAATCGGGAGACCTGTGACTTCAAGGACATTCTTGAGTGCGTCGTTCATACGGAGCATTGAGCCTGCAAGTGCGCCGTCCTTGGCGAGACGGGCTTCGCCGTTCTTGACGATTACATCGAGGCCGCCGATTGATGACGGGCCGTCAGGGAGGTGTGAGGCGCGCATCGAGTCTGTGATAAGGAGAATGGACTCGATAGGCTTGCGGTCAAAGACGAGCTGAATCATCGGTACGGAAACATGGACCTTATCGCAGATGATTTCAATTCTGACATCGTCATGGAGAAGACCTGCACCGACAAGACCGATATCACGATGGTGCAATGGGGTCATCTGATTGCAGAAGTGTGTGAGGTGACGAAGACCTTTGCCGTATGCTTCACGGAAGGTCGCGTAGGTGCTCTTGCTGTGACCGCATGAGGGGACCACGCCATTCTCGAGAAGCTGCTGGGCAAAATCAATGCCGCCTTCTGTTTCTACGGCGTATGACATTTCAGAGATTGGAGCAATTGCCGCAAGGTCGAGAACCTCTTTGATGTCAGGTGTGCGGACATAGGCCGGATTTTGGGCGCCGAGACTTGTGGGATTGATGAACGGGCCTTCAAGATGTACTCCGGGCGTGCGGCAAAATTCTTCGGTCTCGCGGTATTTCGCTACGCGCTCCATCGTGTTGACGAGTGCGTCGTGGCCAAGTGTGAGGGTTGTCGGGAAGTAGCTTGTTACACCCTCTTCGAGCTTGGCCTTGCAGACTGCGGGAACTGAATTGGGGTCGTCGTCGGTGACTTCATAGCCAACTGCACCGTGAGCGTGGATATCAAAGAAACCTGGGGCTACATAATCGCCCTTGGCGTCAAAGGTCCAATCGGCTTCAGGCATAGGTGTGCCGGGAGGCAGAACCTCGGCAATGACATCATCTTCTATAACGATTGTTGCACCGTCGATGCGAAGTCCCGGTGTGATAACTGTGGCATTTATAATGCGTCCGATTGTAGACATGGTAATTCTCCTTTTGTCCTTGAAATAAAATCCTCTTTGTGTAAAATACACTCTACTCTAACCTATCACAAATCGTATGTTTTTTGCAACCTGGATTCATAATCTTTACGCCCTGAAAGTCTGATGTCTCACAAGTCCCATGTTTCGCGTCTCATGTCAACTTATGGCGAGGATTGATGGATTTTTAGATTCTGAGCGTATTGAGGAGGCTACAACTTTGGCATTTTTGATAGAAAAGTAAAAGTGAGATTACAGTGCGGAACAAAAAAGTGGGGGAAGACCTTTGCGTTTGGGTGATGGGAAAAGATGGTTAGTTTGCAAGTAGAATCAGTTTGATAGTTTGCGAGTTTGACAGTTTTTTCACGCGGCGAAACTCCTTAACTCCCAATATCCTCTTCTCTGTCAACTTTAAGCGTGGACTTGACAGCGACCGAACGGCTGAAGGAATACATCGTTAAAGGGTTTACGATGGATGATGAGCGGCTTAAGAAGCTCGCGGCGGAAATTATTGGAAGGAACTTTTGGAACGTAGCCGGGATAAGGCCGCAACCCCCCGCAATTGCTTTGTTGTTCAAATTGTGGTAAAATGCTAATATGCAAATTAAAAGGCTAGTCCTACTCATTGCATTATTTGCAATCAGATGTGCAGTGGCAGATACTGTCACTAACTCTTTTATCATAGCAGATGGCCCAGGCGT
>JAZUMF010000016.1:0-5777 GCA_045603485.1 Kiritimatiellia bacterium
CATCATCTTGACGAACATATCTTTATCTGTATCCCCCAGCAAAAACTGACTGAAGATACATCTGCTTACTATATGGTAGTAGCTTTCGCCTATATTCTTGACTCTTGGTTTTCTCATTGTTGTCTCCTTGTGGTGAATGTGGCAGATTGTGGGTCTGTCCCTCGGTCAAATATATTACCAAAAAGTGGGGTGTTTGGCAATATTGTGCTGCAAAATCGGGGAGGGTGGTTATGGTCTGCTTATGATTTTAATTTCGATTTCAGCCTCGGGATTTATTATGTCGGCTTCTGTGAATTTGGCGAGAAGAATTTCTTTTTCGCCAACTCGTTCTCTATCGTAAATGAGATAGATTTTTCCATTGTAGAAGTCGACATCGGGATAAGAGGTTGCGATTCTTGTATCAATACATTTTTTGTATTTCCATGTGGCGCCGTCATCTTCGGAAAGGTATACCGTCATGTTTTTTCTGGTTTTGGCGTCATCGTTGTTTACGAGTAGAACTTTTCCTGACGGGGTGCGGTTGAGGTAAAAGCGAGTGTTGGGACTGGCAATTCCCGTTAAGGCCGCATTTGTCCATGTGGCGCCTTGGTCGTGGGAGATGATTTGCGCTATTTCGCCAGCATTGCCTGCCCGAGCGAACATTCTGATGCTACCATCGTTTTTTTCGTATGCCATCGCTTCATCAAACTGGGTTGAAATCTTTTCGGTGGCGTAATATCTCGTTATGGTTTTGCCTTCGTCGTCTGATAGAGCATAGGCATATTTATTGTTTAACTGGTCATATGGGAAGAATATCCATCGACCTGTGGAGAGAACTGTCGGTTTGCAGCGAAGGAAGCCTGTGCAAAGCATTCGTGGCTTGGTAAAGGTCAGTTCTTTTGCATCGGGGTTTTCACAGATGATTGCCCAAAGTGTGTGACGCATATCGGGGAAGCGCCACCCATTTCTGCAAACCGAAGGTTGAGTTTGGGTCATCTTTAATGTTTCTTTATATTCGGGCTTTTCCGGAAAGGCGTTATTTTGAACCCAAAAGATCCAAAGCGCTCCATTAGGGGCGGTCCATAGCTGAATGTCTAGCGCATGTACCATCCGTTCGATGCTGCTTGGTATTACGAGTATAGGCTTGGTGAAGCTTTTGCAATCGTCATCGCTATATGTCAGGAGATTGTAGTTTTCAATATCAGGCTCAATGGTGCCGCCGCTGTACCAGCCTGCAAAGATGCGGCCACCTTTTGTTATGGCAATTGTCGGGCATCCTTGAAATTGGCGGATGCTTTCGTCATATTTCGAATCTGTCGGATTTAGTATGACTTCGCAGGGTGATAGGGCATTGTCATTACCAAAGCCGTTCATGGAGCCTTCTGTTAAATGGTCAATTTCCATTGGTGCGTCAAGATTAATCTAAAAAATAGGGGTGCAAATCTGCACCCCTTGATGGCGTTTTGTCGCTACTTTCTCTCTGTTGGGTCTTCAATGCCATTTGCTGCATGCTTTGGCTTGAGCGATGTCGGCGTGGTTACGGTATCAATTTCTCCGCTAGTTGTGAATAGTACAACAGAGAGTGGCGGAAGAACAATGTCTTCACCGACATTCCAAGTTCCAATCGGCTCTAGTGTGCGGTGTGTTTCATCCAAGAGATGAATGATAAAGGGCTTTGATGCACCCTTTACATTAAGCCGGAATGGCATTTCGTTATTGCTTCTGTTTACGACATAGAAGCCTTGATCGCTTTCAGACTTGGCTGCTATGGCATAGATATTTTCCCCTTCGTATGTGTATTCCACTGCGGTGCCGAGCTTGTAAAGTTCGTTAAATGCCTTAAAGGTGAAATAGGTTGGCGTTAGGAAATGCCCCTTTGAGCCAGGGAAGTAAAAGAGTCCGCAGTAAGCGCGTGTAGGCTGGGCGTCATAGTACATTGCCTTATCGACAGATGACTTTTGCATAAGTGCCATTGCTGCGGCAATTGAGACTGCACATGGCATTTCTTTCATCAGGTCAAAGCCTAGGCTGTCTTTGCCCCAAGAGTAAGTGCAGTCGTTCCATTCATCAAGAAGGCTCTCGGTTTCAGTAAGCCCTGCACGATCGAGGACTTCGCGGACATATTTTGCATGGACATCGATACGCTCCGGTCCGCGTTTGTCCAGATAGAGATGCCATGAGAAGAAGTCGAGCGGCGCCTTGGTTTCTGGATCTGTGACGAAGTCGACAAAGTCTTCAAACCAAGTGATGAATGATTTGAAGAAGTCTGTGCAGGTGTCGTCATCAACTGCATAGAAGCCGCAACCGCCATAGCCACCGATTTTGAGGTGCGGGAAGCATTTTTTCAGATGGTTTGCCGAGATGCGGTACAGCTCAAAGTATTGCTCTCGTGTGCCTTGCCATAGAGGGGGATTCTCAGGCTCGCCCCAAATCTCCCAATATTCAAGATTCCACTCAAAGCCATCTGCCCAGCCTTCGTTGTAGTGGCGGACGATATGCTCGCAAATGCGTGCCCACTTGGCGAAATCTTTTGGCGGGTAGATGTTGTATGCTTTAATTTTCCAAGTGTTTTCAATTGTGACGCCAAGGCGGTAGAAGGGTTTTACGCCTGAAAGCCAAAGTCCTTCAAGAAGTGCATCCGTGAAGGCAAAGTCGTATGATGCAGGGTCGTTTTCGTCGGCATCAAAGTTTGGGAATACATTTGGAATGTCAACATAGTGGCCTAAGCCCCATGCACCTCCTGTATCGTGGAGGCGGCAGTATGGAGCACCGATGTTTTTGAGCTCTGTCTGGCAAGCCTCGCTGCCATTTGGGCGAATTGGGCAGTTGTTTACGCCATGAAGCTCTTTGACGGGTCTTATGGCATTTGTAAAATCAATATTAACGCTGTTCATAAGCTTTTCCTTTCGCTTGAGGTGTGGTTTTATTTGTCAGTGGTGGTGTTGTCTATGCCTGTAGGTGTAGAAGGCATTACAATGGTGTTTGATACTTCTGCGATAGCTGTCGGGTCTGTAACTAGCAGTGCCAGTGATTTTGCCGGTAGTGTTAACTTTTCGCCGGAATTCCAAATCCCAACCAAAGGTAAGGTTTTGTGGCTATCGTCAAGAAGATACAAGGCAAATTGCTTGTCGGCTCCGTTTGTGATCAAGTCTAGTGTGACTTCTTCATCGCGCCTATTGACTATATAGAAGCCTTGCCCGCTGTCGGATTTAGCTGCGATAGCATAGATTTTGTCTCCTTCATACGAGCACTCTACCGCTGTTCCGAGCTTGTATAGCTCGTTAAACGCCTTGAGCGTAAAGAATGTCGGTGTGAGTTTGTGATTCTTTGAGCCCGGGAAATAGAAGAGACCGCAGTAGGCGCGGCTTGGCATGGCATCATAATACATTGCCTTGTCGATTGAAGTTTGCTGCATTATAGCCATTGCCGCTGCGATTGTCGTAGCGCATGGCATTTCCTTCATCATATCAAAGCCAATTCTGTCTTTGCCCCATGCGTAGGTGCAGTCATTCCATTCGTCAAGCAGACTCTCTGTGGCTGTGAAACCAGCCTTGTCAAGGGTCTCTCTGACATATTTGGCGTGGGTCGCGATTCTCTCCGGACCGCGGCTGTCAATGTATATGTGCCATGAGAAAAAGTCTAAAGGCGCCTTGGTCTTTTCATCTGAGATAAAGGTCAGGAAGTCTTCAAACCATGGTATAAATGATTTGTAGAAGTCTGAGAGTGTGTCGTCGTCAATGGCATAAAAGCCGCAGCCTGCATAGCCGCCAACCTTAATGTCGGGGAAGCACTTTTTCAGATGGTTTGCGGCAACGCGATATAGTTCGTAGTACTGCTCGCGCGTACCTTGCCACATCGGGGGATTTTCCGGCTCGTTCCAAATCTCCCAATAGTCTAAATCCCACTCGAATCCGTCTGCCCAGCCTTCGTTGTAGTGGCGGACGATATGCTCGCAAATGCGTGCCCACTTGGCGAAATCTTTTGGCGGATAGATATTATACGCCTTGACTTTCCAATTGTTTTCGATTGTGACGCCCAATCGGTAGAAGGGCTTAATACCAACGCTTACGACCGATTTTAGGAGAGCATCCGTAAAGGCAAAATCGTATGACGCAGGATCGTTTTCATCGGCATCGAAGTTTGGGAACACATTGGGAATATCAACATAATGGTAAGCCCCCCAAGCGCCACCAGCATCATGGAAACGGCAATATGGCGAGCCTAAATCCCCTAGAGAAGGCTGCACGGGGGTCTTGTCCCAAAGCAGCATAGGCGCATTGTTGATGCAATGCAGCTGTTTGACTTTCCCTTTTGCAACTGTGAAGTCTATATTGATTTTGTTCATTGTAGTTCCTTTTGTTAAGCAAGTGCTGCGAGAATTTCTGGCAGAAGCTGTTTCTTTCGGGAAAGTATGCCCGGCATCAAGAATGTGCCATTCTTTCCCCGACGATATGGAAGTATTCTTCGCACCGATTCATTCCCGGAAAAGAGGAGCTCTGAATCGCCTCTAACAGGGTCTGTTACCATTAGTGCCATAAAGTCAAGCTTTTCAGATTTGATTAGTCTTTCCATGGCAGCCAAGAGCTCAGGGGCGTGATTATGGAAAACCGTCATCTTCGTCTCTTCAATCTGAGAAAGGATAAATTTCCTGCCAGATTCAGTATATGTCTTGGCGTCAAGGGTAATGACTTGATCTGAAGGCATGCTGGCAATCGGAGATTTCATTGACATAAGCCCCGACATAACTTCGTCGGCAGATTCTCCGCAAACCTTTTCAAGCCACGCGCACATTGTACGGTCGGTATCTGTCGTTGTCGGTGATTGGAAGAGAAGCGTGTCTGATACAATGCCGGCAATTAGCGCGCCTGCCGTTTCCTTTGTAGGTCTTAATCCCGCACCTCGAAAGAGCTTTGCAACCAGTGTACATGTCGAGCCGACAACATCGGCTGTGTATTTTATCGGGTCGGTCGTTGGAGCAATGGCAATACGGTGGTGGTCGACAACCTCAATGACGGGCAATTCCTCAACACCTGGGATTGCCTGATCAATCTCATTGTGGTCGACAAGAATCATTTGGGCAGGGGGCTTTTCTGCAAAGGCACGCTTAAGAATCGTGCCGAGCAATTTGCCGTTTTCATCTACTACGGGAAAGTGGTTGTGCGAGTTTTTAACGGCTGCCGACTTTATGTCATGGACCCTGTCTGTCGCCAGTAGGATAAGCGTGTCTTTTAAGAGCGGAGCTTGTGATACAGGAATCGAAAGGTCTGCCTTGGCAATAAATAAACTGAGAAGCTTTGCAGGAGAGAGCATACCCAAAAAATCGCCAGTCTTGACATCCTTGACAGGCAATGACGATTCACCGCTGGTTTCGAGCAGTCTCAATGCGTCATCTAGCTTCATGGATGAATCTATCATCGGAACATTCTGATCAATAATGTCGCAGACTCGCACATATACATCACTACGAACACTGATAGGTTTAATCTTGAAGTGCTCAAATACCCAAGCGGATTTTTCTGGAAGACGACCGGCAGAGATAGCCTCGACATCCTCCATTCCCAATTTTTTTCGTAAGTCGGCGAGAGCGTATGCACTCATAACCGAATCAGTATCAGGATTTTTATGTCCGCAAATATATGTTTTCATACTTTCATTATATGGTTCTTCCTTAAAAAGTGTGGGTAAAGCCAATTTTGAATTAGGTCGTAAAATCAAGTTTACATAAAAGACCTGGAACACGCATTCCGAGAAGGTCTTTTATTTAACCTAATGTTACAACTTTACACTTTATAAAAACG
>JAZUMF010000017.1:0-46630 GCA_045603485.1 Kiritimatiellia bacterium
CTACTTGGAGAAGAGGAGATTGGGAGTTGAGGAGTTTCGCCGTGTGAAAAAACTGTCAAACTCGCAAACTATCAAACTGCTCCTACTTGCAAACTTTGCTTGAGCTATAGGAAGTTATTGAGTCAAGATTTTGGTATATCAGGTTTAATGGTTAATGGTCTTTGGAAACAACTTATTAGAAGCAACTTACCTTGGGCGCACGGGCGAACTCGCCCTTGCCCATTTTTCTCATTGTCGAAAGCAATAATTGAAGACCACACTGAAGTAGATGAGCGCGGGCGAGTTAGCCCGCGCACCTCTTAAAAGTTGTTTTTATCAGTTGTCTAGGTTGTTTCCAATCTTTTTAGGGGACAGTCCTTTATTTATCTACAAGATCAAGTGCCGTCAAAACATCCGAATGTTTACTGATTTTTAGAATGCTCACTTCACTCCTCTTTTTACTATCTCGCGCTCTTCGGGTGTGAGACCATAGAGATCAAAGACAAGGTTGTCTATTTCCTCTTCTGAAGTAAGCAAACTTGATAACTTGGACAACAATGGCTCTTTGAATCCAATTATTGGATCGATAAAACGAAGGTGTTGATTATCGTCCATGAGTACATTATCTCCATCCTGTCCTACATCAGTCACAATCACATAATCATTGAAAAAACCATAACGCCCTTCTGGTTTAAGACCGAGTCGACCAAGATATTCTGCTATCTGCTTATCGTTAGGACGAGTATCTGCTCTTACCGCCTGTTGCTTAAAGACCAATCGTGCTTCATGAAATTCCTCAACTACACCAAGAAATTCCAGCCTGCAATCTGGGAAAAGTATATTGTGGACTATATGTTCAAACAACACATACTCTGGCGAATGCTTTTTAAGATGCAGCTTGGCGAACGGATTTTTAATCTTATAGTACAACTGCTCCTTTTGAACAATCCGCACTTCACTTTCGCCCGTGCGTATCGTATACCGCGTACCGGGAACAGCCGAAGCATTCATAAAGCAACCAACTCTCTCAGCAGCGGAAATCAAGTATTTGCTCTCTCTGCGTATCGGATCCGACGACATCGTCCCAATATCTCGGCTTCGTTCAGCGGCACATGCAGATGCAAGCATTCTAATACCGCCGATATCAGATACGGCGCACTTGCAGATGGACGGGAACGAATGAAGGTCTCTATACTCACATCCATTCCCTCCAGATACACATCTTTTAGATCTTCCAACATAACAATCTCCTTTCATATTTATCAAGGTCTTCAGTCATATTCTCTTGTTTCCCGCAACTCGTTCCTGATAGTTTAGGTGAAAGTGAACATTAGACTTTTAACTTCGACTCTCAACTCGGGAGTCTTCTGCCGATTTCAGCGGCCACGCGAGGACGCGCGCACCTACCATCAACTAGTCTATATTTTACTCAAGCTATCGTTAGATTTCTCCTTTGTCAATTTATCAATATCATCGAATGCATTTTGGAGGCGTTCAACATGATATATCTCATACATATTGTATATTAAATCCGTAATACCTAACGCATCCCATTGGCGATGGACAACATCAGCCGTGATGCCTTTGGCTTCCGCGTATCGCTCAATTAAATAAATAAAAAACTCTGTCTCTTTACTCATAACTACGCTCTAATATAGACTGAATTACGAGGATTACCTGTCACTTTCTCACTTTCCCACATATCAAACACCGCTAGAGGACTCATCGAATATATCTCTAACGAGTTATCTATAAGCATCTGGTACACTTCTGACTGAAGAAACTCTTTTAAAGCGACTCGTTCATCTAAACCATATTTGTCGACAATCAGCTTAGTAACATGCCGATCAAAAAAATCCCTCGTTCTAGCATCAGTCTTCATTACAGCACCTCACTTCCCGTATAATGTAATACCGTCAACGATTTCTCGAAACAAAGGCGTATTGATCTGTCAAACTCAAAACAGTTAAGCATCGCACATCCGCTCTGCCTACGACGCACAACAGCCTGAGCCCAACGCTCCGCCTGATCACGATTAGAAGTCAAATAGAAACCCGCCCCGAAATCTAATGCTCGTCTACCGGCATTAACTTCAGGTTTTTCAACAGCCATATTACTACCATGATAAAGAAGCATTTTATATTTACCTTTTTAAGTATTTATATTATAACAAATTCCACTTTAATCCTCCACTCCTACACCAAAATTTTGACCCGACTTTTCACTTCAGTTTTCACAAATTTTTTTAAGGGACAGTCCTCTAACAAATATTGCCGCAAATTTTACTTTATTCGGTAATAACGATATAATTATATTGAGGATTTTTATTATTATTATGATGACTTTTGGAATTATCAGTTTACTTATCGTTGGCGCAAGTTGGTGTCTCGTGGGAATTGTTCTTGGCAGAGCTCCTAAGGAAGGCATTGATTCACGCTTGGTACAGCTAACTTCTGGCCTTGTATCTGTAAGTGTAAGCGCAATAATATCCTGTTTTATTGATAAATCATCGCTTCCCGCATTAAATGTGATGACTTCGACCTTGGCTATCTACTTTTTAGCAGGAGCCGTAAACTTTGCCGGTCTTGAGGCTATGGCTGCAGGAATGCAGCGCGGACCTAATGGTATTATTTGGGGAATAATGCAATCAGCTCTGATATTTCCATTCATAATAGGCATTCTCTTCTTTAATGTTGCATTGACAATACCTCGTCTAATTGGAATTATAGCGATTGTCGCCGCGCTTTGCAGTTTTGCCGCAACGAAAAACAACGCATCGAAGGGCGGCAATCACACTTGGAAGCTCTTCGCTTTTCTGTCGTTGGCGATTATGGCTTTGCAGCAAAATCTCACGATTTTGCCTTCTTACTTTGAATCGGCACGCGAGGTTCCCTCTGTTTTCAGGGCATTGGCTTCCGCTATCGGTTCTTTTCTTGCCGCCGCTATCAACATATTGATAACTCTTGTTAAGAACTATGCAAAAACCGCACCTATTTTCAAGAGCTTTTTCAGGGCTAGACTATGGCTTTATGTACTGGGCATGCAGTTTTTCAGTCTAATCTTTTCATATACACTCTTCTATCCTGGCATGGATATTATGGCAAAGTGCGGTGCAGGAGCCATTTGCCACCCGTTGATGGTTGGAAGCTGCATTGTTTCCTTTACTCTCTATGCGATTTTGGCGCTGAAGGAAAAAACTACAATGGCTCAGCGGCTTGCACTTATCTTCTGCCTTATCGGCCTTACGGGGCTCTGCTTCAAGGCTGACGAAACAGAACAGCCTTCCCGTGTACGAGCTTACATCCAAGAAAAATTCTTTACGGCAAAGTAATTCGATATTGAGACAGAAGTGCCCTACTCTTCGGCATTTTTGTTTTCAAGCTCTTTTATTTGGTCGCGGATTGCCGCCGCCGTTTCAAAATCAAGTTCTTCGGCGGCTTGAAGCATTTCTGCCCGAAGGTTTGATATTATCTCCATCAAATCCAGCTCTTCATCGTCGGCAGAACCATCCTCTTTAGATTTGACTGCCTTTGAGGCATTTTCCGATGGCACATCTTTAATTGCGCTGACTACGCCTTTCGGTACTATGCCGTGCGCTTCATTGTAAGCCATCTGCCTAGCTCGTCTGTCGGCAGTGACATCTATCATTCGCTTCATAGAGTCGGTGATTATATCGGCATAGAGAATCACTCTGCCATTTACATGGCGAGCCGCGCGACCGGCAGTCTGAATAAGCGATGTCTCCGAACGAAGGAAGCCTTCTTTATCTGCGTCAAGGACTGCGACTAGGGCTACCTCCGGCAGATCCAATCCTTCTCGCAAGAGGTTAATTCCTATCAGACAGTCAAACTCACGAAGTCTTAACCGTCTCAAAATCTCAACGCGCTCAAGCGCGTCAATATCTGAATGGAGATATTCAACTCTTAGACCAGCCTCGGATAGATACTGCGTTAAATCCTCGGCTGTACGCTTTGTCAGAGTCGTCACCAATGTACGATCGCCGTCCTTTGCCGTTTGGCGGATTTCGTCCATTACATCGTCAATCTGTCCTTTTAGCGGACGAACCTCGACCGGTGGATCGAGTAATCCTGTTGGGCGAATAATCTGCTCTACGAGATTCTGTCCTTCTGCGAGTTCATAAGGTCCCGGTGTTGCAGAAACGAAGATAATGTCGCCTATCTTGTTCTCAAACTCATTGAAATTAAGCGGACGATTGTCTGCCGCAGACGGCAAGCGGAAGCCATGCTCTATCAGGGTCTTTTTTCGGGCCTGGTCGCCATTATACATTGCCCTTAATTGCGGCAATGTGACATGAGACTCGTCTATAAAGGTCAAGAAATCTTCCTGAAAATAATCGATAAGGCACGGCGGTGGTGAACCAGCCTCTCTGCCTCCCAAATGGCGTGAATAATTCTCAATGCCGCTGCAGTAACCCAGTTCTCTAAGCATATCAAGATCAAAATGGGTACGCTGATCAAGGCGCTGAAGCTCGAGCAGCCGATTTCCCTGCTTGAACTCGGCAAGCCGCGAGGCCAGCTCTTCTTCGATTGCGGGAATGGAATCAAGCAGTTTTTCCCGTGGCATCACAAACTGTTTCGCGGGTGATACGATAGCGCGTTCGACACGCTCACCGAGCTTCATCGTTAGCGGGTCAAAGCGACGCAGGGAATCTATCTCGTCACCGAAAAACTCAACTCTTAAGCCATCGGTTCTATATGCCGGAAAGATATCGACGATATCCCCTCTTACTCGAAATGTTCCTTGCGCTGACTCTATGTCGTTTCGGGTATATTGCAGCTCTACAAGTTTTGAAAGCAATCTTTCTCTACCATACTCTTTGCCAATCTCAAGATGTATTATCATGCCTGAATAGTCGACCGGATCGCCTAAACCGTAAATGCAGGATACGCTTGCAACGACAATGACATCGTTGCGGGATAAAAGTGAATTGGTGGCCGAGAGTCGAAGGCGTTCAATCTCCTCATTGACCATTGCATCTTTTTCTATGTAGGTATCGGTTTGCGGAATATATGCTTCCGGCTGATAATAATCGTAATAGCTTATAAAATACTCAACGGCATTTTCGGGAAAGAACTCTTTGAATTCTGAATAGAGCTGTGCGGCAAGCGTCTTGTTGTGTGAAATTATCAAGGCGGGCTTTCCGACCTTTGCAATGACATTAGCCATTGTAAAGGTCTTACCTGAACCTGTCACGCCCTTGAGCGTTTGCCGCGAACACCCTCGCTTTAAGCCTGAAACCAAGCCATCAATCGCTTGAGGCTGGTCTCCTGTAGGGCTGTATTTGGAATGAAGCTTAAACTCCGCCATAGACACAGAGCGCCTCAAAGTCAAATCGGACTAAGAAAAGCGTTATTTCTTGATCAAAGCGTTGAACTTTTCGATAAAATCTTTGGGATTAGCATCTCGTGACGCCCCCAATTTGCCTAAAACGGTCTTTCCGTCCGAGCTTAAAACGATATAAGTAGGATAGCCTTTTATGCCATACTTTTCAGCCAGCTGGCTGTTGCGAGCGACAAAATGCATGGGAACAAGCGCCTTGTTTCGCGGGAAGTTGATGTAGGCTAAAACGACATTATCTTTTGCAAAATTTTTCCACTCATCTTGAGCGAAGACCTTCTTGTCCATAAGCATACACCAGCCGCACCAGTCACTTCCTGTGAAGTTTATAAGTATCGGCAGTTTCTTTTCAGCGGCGAGCTTTTGAGCGGCGTCATAATCTTGTGTCCACTTGCCGACCTCAGCACCAGAAACCGCGACAGTTGCAACCTGAGCGTTAAGCTGCATGGCGGCGCAAAAAATAAAAGCGATGAGAGAAAATCTGAATAACGACTTCATAAATGACCTCCTATCTATTCAATACCTACAGAGCGATGCGTAATGCACCGCCGAAAACGAGCGTCTCCGCATTGACATTATCGTCTAAGTCTTCAAGCTCATCGAACTTGTCAGCGCGGTAATTGATATTCAAATCGACCATTACGGACGGGAGCAATTCGATCTTTATGCCCGCCCGAACATTATACCATTCGTTTTCATAGAAATCGCCGTCGTAATAATAACAACCGACACCAAAGCCGATGTAGAGTTTGTTGCCGACAATCACATGGGCTGACGGCGCATACATCGACTCCTCGAGAGCAATGAAATTATCCGGAGAGCGCTCAAGTTCAAATCCGAGACCGAAATAATCTGTCAGCATCCAGCGGGTTGAAAGCATCCAGCCTAAACCGTCTTCGTCAAAATCCTTATCAATGGCATCTTCGATAGAATACCAATAGTTTGCACCGACACCAATCTCAAATCCACCGTTATTGGCAGCCGAGGCGCCAAACGGCAGGATAATAACAGCAGCCAAGATTGCACCCAAAACAGATGTTTTCGTCTTTTTCATCATAATCTCCTTTGTGAATTAACTTAGCGAAATAGTATCAAAAAGAGAGCTATTATGCAACTTGATTTATTAAAACCAAATTCTTTACTTTCAATCCGTTCATAGTGTATAATATCTATTGTACGGTAAGTACGATTGAGGCACATAATTATGTCAGAGAATAACGACGCTGTAAATGCGGGCAATGAACCGCGTGGGCATTTTATTAAACAATTTATCGCGAACGATCTTGCAGAGGGTAAAAACGGCGGGATTGTTGTGACGCGCTTTCCTCCCGAGCCTAATGGATATCTCCATATTGGCCACGCAAAGGCCATTTGCGTTGACTTCGGCATGGCGGCCGCCTTTAACGGAGAATGCCACCTTCGTATGGACGACACCAACCCATCCAAGGAGGATGAAGATTATGTGCGTTCCATCAAGGAAGATGTCCGCTGGCTTGGCTTTGATTGGGGCGATGGCTTCTTCTATGCTTCAGACCTTTTTGACCGCCTCTACGACTTTGCCGAAGAGCTGATTCGTCGCGGCCATGCCTATGTTTGCGAGCTTTCACAGGAAGAATGGAAGAAATACCGCGGCATACCGACTGAGCCGGGTACTCCATCCCCGTACCGTGATCGTTCCGTTGAGGAAAACCTCGATAAATTCCGTCGCATGAAGGCCGGCGAGTTTGATGAAGGCTCTTGTTGTCTTAGGGCTAAAATCGATATGTCGTCGCCCAACATCCATTTCCGCGACCCTGTCATCTATCGCATTATGAAGGAGCCTCACTACCGTACAGGCTCTAAGTGGGTCGTCTATCCTATGTATGACTTCGCACATCCCTTCGAGGATGCCGCCGAAGGTGTCACGCACTCGCTTTGCACGCTCGAATTTGAAGTTCACCGCCCGCTCTACGATTGGGTCATCGACCGTATGGACGAATGCAATATGCTCGTCGTTAAAGACGGCAACAAGATTCGCCCTCAGCAGCGTGAATTCGCCCGTTTAGCCCTCGACTACACAGTTATGTCCAAGCGCAAGCTTCTACAGCTCGTCAAGGACGGTCTGGTCGACGGTTGGGACGATCCTCGCATGCCCACAGTTTCAGGTCTTCGCCGCCGTGGCTATCCCGCAGAATCGATAAGAGACTTTTGCGAAAAGATCGGCGTCTCAAAATTCAAAAGCGCGACTGAAATTGCCCTTCTGGAATCTTGTGTACGCGACAATCTCAACCGCACGGCAACCCGCCGCATGGCAGTTCTCAATCCCGTAAAGGTTGTCATCGACAACTTCCTCGAGGATGCCGTTGAATACTTTGAAGCGGTCAACAATCCCGAAGACCCTGAGGCCGGAACCCGTATGATTCCCTTCTCCCGAGAGCTTTGGATTGAGCGCGAAGACTTTATGGAGGATCCTCCCAAGAAGTTCTTCCGTCTTTCACCAGGCCGCGAAGTCCGCTTGCGCTATGCATGCCTCTTCCTGTGCACAAGCGTAATCAAAGACGACAACGGAGAAATCGTTGAGATTCACGGAACATGGGATCCGAACTCCAAGGGAGGCAATGCGCCCGACGGCCGTAAAGTAAAGGGCACAATCCATTGGGTTTCGGCAAAGCACGCTGTTAAGCTTGAGGCCCGCCTCTACGATAGGCTCTTTACCGTCGCCGACCCCGAAGCCGATGACAGCAAACAGTTCACCGATTTTCTCAACCCCGACTCTCTCAAGGTTACGACGGCATATTGCGAGCCAGCGATTGCCGAGCTTAAGGCAGGCGAGCGGATTCAGCTTGAACGGCTTGCCTACTTTGCCGCCGATTCGCGCGATTCCAAGCCTGGCGCCCCGGTTCTTAACCGCACCGTCACCCTGAAGGATTCTTGGGCAAAGGCATAAGATTATTATGGCGTACGAGGTTTTAGCTAGAAAATGGAGGCCAAAGCACTTTGATGATGTGATCGGTCAAGAGCATGTCACAAATACGCTTCGCCATGCAATTAAATCGGGAAGAATTGCCCATGCCTATCTCTTTATCGGCCCGAGAGGCATCGGTAAAACCACTCTTTCGCGTATCTTTGCAAAGGCGCTCAACTGCTCCCATTCAGACTTACCTACCTCGTCCCCCTGTGATGAATGCGACAACTGCAAAGAAATCATGGCCGGGACATCGTTTGATGTAATTGAAATCGATGCCGCCTCAAACAACGGCGTCGACAACATCAGAGATCTCCGCGAAACCATAAAATTCGCCCCGACTAAGTGTCGATTCAAGGTCTACATCATCGACGAAGTCCATATGCTTTCATCTGGCGCCTTCAACGCCTTGCTCAAGACGCTTGAAGAGCCGCCGCCTCATGCCAAATTCATCTTGGCGACAACCGAGGCCGACAAACTTCCCGCGACCATCATCTCACGTTGTCAGCGTTTTGATTTGCGACGCATCCCGACCTCGAAGATAATTGAGACATTATCTCGAATCTGTGAGAGCGAGGGAGCAAAGGTCTCCGAGGATGCGCTCCTTGCGATTGCTCGCGGAGCCGAAGGCGGTATGCGCGATGCACTTTCAGCACTTGACCAGATAATATCATTCAAGGGTACCGACATTACCGAAGCCGATGTTATTTCAATTTTCGGCCTCGTATCGCGCAAGCAGATTGAAGACCTTTCGCTCTCAATGCTTTCTGGCGATATGGCAACTGGTCTTCGCATTATTGATCAGCTCGATAAAAGCGGAAAAGACCTCCGTCGCCTCGTAATTGAGCTCCTTGACCACTTCCGCAATATTTTGGTCCGACAGCAGCTTGGCGATGACGCTCAAACGATGCTTGATGTGACACCCGAACAATTTAAGGGTATTGACGCTCAGGCGAAGCTTGTCGACACGGCGCGCATTTTGCGTATCGCGGAACACTTCTCCGACCTTGAAGGGCGTATTCGCTATGCCCTCTCGCGCCGTACAATCTTTGAGACGGTATTCTTGCGTTGCTGTCGTGCGGCAACCGTAGTCACGCTGGACCAAGTAATCCAGAAGCTGGCAGCCGCGCCGCAGTCGAAAATTCAAGAAGAGACGCCTGCGGCAACTGTGGCGGCGGCTCCCGCCGTGAACACGGCTGCGCAAGCTCAAACGGCTACGGGTGAGCGGCCGCAGCCCGCCCCGGTTCAAGCCGTTTCCGAGCCTAAAGCGGCAGCGCCGTTCTTTCAGCCGTCCAAGCTTAAAGTGGCTCTAGGGAACTACGCGTCAGCTCCGGCACCGATTGCGAATCCGACGCCGCCACCTCAAGATCAAGAGTCAGATGCAAATTCTGCGGCGTCCGCTCCTTCTCCCGTAACGGACGCCGGTGAACAATCAGAGGTACGGGAGAAGGACTTTAATGCTGAGCTTGAAGAATCGCCAATCCGCGCGGCACACGAGCCAGCCATTAAAGAAGCACTCAAACTCTTTAAGGGGAGTATTACGGAAATAAGGTCTCCAATGCAGACCTTTGCACAAGTCGAAGCAAATGATGACGATGTTCCGGTCGATTACGGTACTGAATCTGAATTTGACTCAAATGAGACTCCCTGACTCACACAACAACTATAACAATAACACGCGCAACAAGCGCAAAAGGAGAAAAAAATGGCAAACTTCTTTGAACAGGCTAAGCAAGCACTTCAAATGAGAAAAGAAGCAAAGCGTATTCAGGCTGAGATCGAGCGCATTGTCGTCACATACGCAAATGGCGGTATTGAGGCATCGATGAAGGGCGACTTCACCCTCACCAACCTCAAGATCACCCCTGAAGCCCTTGAAGAGCTCAAGGCCGGCAAGACCGACCGCTTCACGACCATGCTTCAGAATGTCTTCAACGGCGCAATCAAAAAGGCCAAAGAAGCGACTCAGGAGCACATGCAGAAGGTCATGAAGGAAAACGGCCTCGGCGGCATGTTTGGTCAATAATAATGACACAGATCGCGGACGGGCACAACGGATACCCGTCCGCAACTTTTTATGGAAAACCCCATTGAAAATCTCGAACGGGCGCTTTCACGCTTGCCAGGTCTGGGTCGTCGCAGCGCGGAGCGTGCCGCTTTGGCTCTGGTCCGCGACCCCGAGGTTCTTCTAGAGCCCTTGATTCATGCCCTGACGGTAGCACGGGAGGAAGTCGTCTGCTGCCCGGTTTGCGGCGGTTTTACGGTTCGCGGCGAATCGCCTTGCTCGGTTTGTCAGGATTCACTCCGCGACCCCTCTTTGCTTTGCGTAGTAGAAGAGCCAAGCGATATAGTTTCAATGGAAAGAGCCCATGTATTCAAAGGGCAATACCACGCTCTTCACGGCAAAGTCTCCGCCTCGCGCGGTACCGGCCCAAACGACCTTCGCCTTGGAGAGCTCACCGCACGACTTTATTCTGGAACCATCAAAGAGGTCATCTTGGCAACAGGCACTGACCTTGACGGTGATGCAACCGCTGAATTTATCACTTCGCTCATAAAGCAAACCGCGCTAGCCGTCCGCATTACACGCCTCGCATATGGACTACCAGTTGATAGCGGAATCGCATATTCCGACCCGATAACACTAAAACGCGCCCTTGCCGGGCGCACATAAGGCAGCTCTATGGAAGAAGAAGAGAAGATACAAAAGATAAAATTCAAGTATCGCCTCGAATATGCGCTCGTGCGTGCATTTGAATTCTGCTTCCGAATCACTCCCTACAGAATCTGCCTTTGGAATGCCTGCATATTGGCGCGCTTCGTCTTTCACATCGTTGGCTGGCGTCGCAAGGAAGCCATTCGAAGAATAAAATCGGTATTCCCCGACATAACCGATAAAGAAGCCGCCAGAATCGCCTATCACTCCATCCGCAACATACTTCTCAACTGCGCTGAAACGATGCACCTCTCAGGCGTAAGTGATAAATGGATAAATGAACACACCATAAACTGCGCCGCCGCAATGGAAAAAATCAAGGCAATCACCAAAGACAGCGGTGCAATTTTGGCACTACCCCATTTCGGCAACTGGGATTTGGCCGGCATTATCGTAGCACATCATAAGATACCGATATTTTCAGTGGCCGGCATCCAGCATAACCCGCTTACAAATGACTGGATTAACAACAAACGCGCAACCGGCATTACGATTCTTCCGCGCGGTACACTCGCGATGCGTTCAACTCTGAAACGCCTAAAGCAGAAGGAAGTCTTTGCAATCCTTCCAGATGTAAGAATGAAAACTCACGATATTGAGATTCCGTTTTTAGGAAGCAAAGCGAATCTTGGTCGTGGAATGGCTCTATTCGCAAGGCGCACAGGCTCCCCTATCCTCCTCGCCAAGGTTTGGAGAACCGATTTAAGCCACCATTTTCTCGATGTTTCCACCCCGATAATGGCAGACCAGACACTTGATGAAGAAACGGACATCATCAGAATGACCACACTTGTCATGGAGATAATCGAAAAGCAGATATTTGAAAATCCCGACCAATGGTTTTGGTATAACAAGCGGTGGGTCCTTGACCCGATTGAATAAAACCCCATAAAAGGAGCCCGCGATGATAAGAACGCAAATGAAAACAAAGGCGACATTTATTGCAAGCTCAATACTCACAATACTGTCCGGTCTTGCATTCATCAACAACATAGCAGTCTTGATCCGCTGGCAGACATCCTTCAAAAACGCCGCGGGAGATGCAACCAAAATATCATCGGATATAAGCGGAATACTTCCATGGCTGGACTGGACAGCCGTAGACTATTCCTGCGTTACGACATTTATACCGTTTTTAGGCTTTTTACTCTTTACCATTGCAATCTCGCGCATAATGCGTGGCGCCAGAACGGCCATGGAAGCCTTCCCCTTCTTCAGATTCTACGATCAAATGAATATAGCCCTGGGACTTGTCGGTACCCTATGGGGCATCATCATGATTGGCTACTACGATATGGAAACGGTCACAATGGCAAGCTTAATGCTCTGTCTCCATACAGCTCTCTTCTCGACACTGATAGCCGTAGTTTGGGTATTCCTGGTCGTCCATCCTGTATTGACTCCCATCGCATGCGGGCTCTTAAACGAAGCAGGACTCGCAATCGAAGAAGACGACCGTGGGATTGAAGAAATCCTCAACGAACTTCGTGCCGCCGCTGACGGCATCGGGGCAACGCTGGCACGGGAAGAAAATGCCGTTTCAGCCTTTTCAACAGCCGTTGAAAGTGCTGCGTCGCGAATCAACTCATTCTCAATCAGAATAGGCGAATACTCGCAAGCCCTGGAACGCCGTGAAAAAGAAGCCGACGAAATCTTCTCCCAACGCCTAACAGCGATAAACAAGGCTCAAGATGCCGCGCTTGAAGCGTTCGTCAAGGCTGCAGATGCCGCCGCAAAGACCGCCGCACAAGCAACCCATGACGCCAAAGAGCAAATCGCCGACGCGATTGCGGATGCGATATCTGAAATGGGACGCGCCCGTGCAGAATCCGAAGCAAATATTGCTAAAGCATTTGAAGACCGCCTGAAGGCCATGGATGACGCAGATATGGAGCGTCGCAAAAAATTTGCCGAAGCCCTCTCCGCCAGATTGCGAGAAATGGACGAAGCGCAAGCGATAAGAGAGCGCAAATTCGATGAAGTTCTTCAGGAACGCATATCAAAGCTTTCAAAGGAAAGCCTTGCCAATGCCGAACGCGCGGCAAAGGCAGAGACAACAATAGCCCGTATACGCTCGGCCTTCGAATGAAAAACGCACAACTAGCAAAAATAATCCGCAAAGGCAGCGCGAAACGCGAAGCTCCGAATGTAAACGAGCTCGAATCACTTCTTCTGCAAATATCTTTTGCCATTATGATGGTCTTTATGATGGCATATTTTCTCTTCAGGGCAGAGGCAAAAAAAGAGCAGGAAGAACAGCTCCTTGAACTGGAAAGACAAAAGCTCGTAATTGCAGCAGAAGCCGCAGACGCGGCAAGTATGGCACGCTACGGACTGGATATGCTGGTCTTGACAAATTCTCCGTCAACCTCAGGTCTCAAACTCCTAAAAGGCGATCAGCTATCAGACGACACATTTATAAAAGGCGCATTTCTCAAGGCCGCGCAAAACGGAGCGAAAGACTTCTCAGACACGCTCTCACTACGCAGAGAGTGGATAGCCGATGTCTACAACCGAGCAGGATTAGATGCCGCCTCGGTATCAAAGGCCTCCGCCGATTGGGTTAATTCGGTAGCCGATGACGCCATTGCGCGCTACGAAGAACTAATCCGCAAAATAGAATATAGAGCCGTTGCGGAACTGCAAGGCTATTGGCTCAAAAATCCGTCAAAAATCGACGATCCGAAAATTGCCGATATACTTCAAAAGCTGGACACGGCAAATGAAGACAGCCGACTGCTTCTGGTGACAGAGCTATCAACGGCACTTCGCCGTTATGGTATTGAAAGACTTCAAATTCTGGCGGGAGCGGAAATGTTGCCATGAAAGATAAATGCCCAAAAATCACAACGCACAACATCCTGGTTGCAGCACTGCTCTGTACCGCGACACTCTTGCATGCCGACGAAAAAGCGGAACATATCCTAGACAGATCGTCGGCAACGCTCGCGGCGACCTTGGCACTCGGCAAGCTCAGCCAAACAATAGCCCAAGCCCCGGCTGACGACAATCTGCTCTACTCAAAGATGACATCGTCACCGGCAGACTATACCGACCCTGTAAAGGCGGAAGAACTCCTAAAACCCATCTTTGCAAAGGAGATATCCGACGGCTTTGCAAACGATGCGGTGCAAATGCTCACGCGCCTAGCAGACGGTAAAGACACGGCAGAACTCTTCGGCACGGAATTCATAACAGGTGCCACCAATGCCCCGCAGGAACTCATAGAAAACCTCGTCTCCAAAAATTACAAGGCGACCTTTCAAAAGGCGCGCAGACGCGCCTGCAAAGAGCAAGCCGCAAGACTTGCGGCCAAAGTTTCACCAACCGAAATCGAAGTTGACACCCTTTCAAAAGAACGGCTCACGGATCTAATGGCAACAAGAGTTGCTCAAACCCAAAACGAACCCGTCTTTCAGGAAAACATCAAATACATTGGCGATGCCATCGTAAAACCGATGCTTGAAGAGGCCTACAACCAACGCGGCACACAAAAAGCTCTGGCGCGCACCTGCTCCGTAAGCGGCATTGCTCCATCGACAATCGCAACAAACATCCTCAAACACCTCTCGGCGACGATACAGGCAAAAAAGGAAAGCGCAAAAGAAGGAGAAACCGTCTATAACATATTCCCCTCGGTAAAAGCAGAAGCCGTCCCACAGGCCGCCGAAGAAAAAACTGTAAAAATGCTCAATCAGAAATTGGCTGAAACAGCAGTTCCTCTTGACATCAACGCCCTGGCAAAAGAGATTTCGTCAAATCCCCAAAAGCACCACACCCTCAACGATTCGCGAAAAGCCTTCCAGCAAGGCCTTTCGGCAAAAATGACGGAAATCGCACTGCAGACAATCCTATCGCAGACACAGCCAAATGAAAAATCCGAGGTTCAAGCCTTTGGCAAAAGCCATTTTGAAAGCGCCGAAGTATCAAAAAAATTAAATCAGCGCATAGCAAAAGAACTTGACATTACACTCGCCCCATTAAGAAATGCCTTTGCGGAACTGCAATTCAAAGAAAACTTCCCGACATTAAACGACAAACGATGGTATCCCGACCAGCCACTCGTCGACCATGTGGTTGAAAGCAACGATTTCAGAAAAATCCTCAAAAAATGGCACAAAATCGACGGTCTCAAAGAATTTGCCAATGTCGGGCAAAACAAACCGCTCCTTGAAGAAACCATAAAATTGCTCGATATCGCAATAGTAAACAGCTTTGAACCAGGTGCGGCGGCATTACATAGCCAACACACCATTGTAAAAGAGCTCCTAAATGAGATAAAAGTGCAATTTCAGAAAGAAAACAGCAAGCCCGATCTCAACAGAATCATTGAGCTCTATACAAAAAGCGTCATCAGAAAATGGGACGAAAGCAAAGACAAAACACTCCCGGAAGAAATTCTTGAAGCGCGAATATACGACAACCTCTTCCCCAGTACACAACGGCTCATAGCCTTAATGGCAAAAACAATACTCGACTCCCTTAACGAGCCCATACCCGAAGAAGAGGAAAAACCGAAGCCACCTGAAAACACGCCGCAACCCCCGCCTGAAGAACTCAAAGAAATCGAGATGAACTGCCGTCTGGTATTCTCGAGAGCTCACGAAGAAATAGAAATTGAAGTCTTCATAGACGGCAAAAAAACGGCAAGACACACCTGCCCCTACGCCCCGACAAGCTACCGCAAAAAAATGTCTGACTTCACAGGCAAAGCCGCACATTCCGTATCCGAAATAGTCCAAGAGGCTACCAAAAACAACCGCGTCGCCCTCAAAATAATGCTTGATGTCCAAGACCCGCTGGTTTATTACAGCGCAGTTTCCGATGTCTCATGGATACTGAAAACCGCGATTGAAGCGCTTGGCGAGTACATAACAAAGTACGAAGTCACCGAAAACAGATAAAGACTATGCAAGATCAGCCAAATAGAAATCTTCTCCTTAGGCTATTCATAGAGTTCTTCAAAATCGCACTCTTCGTTGTCGGCGGAGGCTATGCGATAATCGTAGTCGCCGATGATGTATTCGGGAAAAAACTCAAGTGGCTCAAAGAAGGAGAGCTCCTTGAAAACCTCCCCATATTCCAAATGATACCGGGCCTCATCGCAGGCAATACAGCCATCTATGTAGGGCTCAAAATCGCGGGCAGAACAGGTGCGGCAATAGCTCTGCTGGCTGTAGCGCTGCCATCTCTGATAATCATCTCCCTCGTAGCCTACGGCTACAATCAGCTTCCCCTGAACCACCCAATTGTCGACAGCGTCTTTCTGGGACTTCGCAGTTCGCTTACAGGAGTGGTATTAGGAGCAATCATAACAGGCTGGAAAAAATCAGTCAAAGGATACTATGGATACATAGCCGTCACATCAGCGGCAATTCTGCTGACGGTCTTCAAAGTCGGCACAGTTCCGGTGCTGCTATCAGCAATGGCGGCAGGGATACTCCTAGAACATCTCGGGTATGGCGCAAAGGCCGGAGACGAACAAAATGCCGGCATAGCCCTAAAGCCGCTCTCGGCGGCAAAGAAAGCAACACTGCTAATCTCATCCGTCATAGCCGCAACGCTACTCACAATCTTATTTGGTTCCCTCCCTTGGATATTCGCCAAATTCGGAATACTGTGCTTCGGAGGAGGCTTTGTACTCGTTCCAATCTATATGGAAGAATTCGTAGGTGAAGCCGCCCCCCTCCTCCAACTGAAAGCCGAAGAATTCAGTAACCTGATGGCGATAACCCAGATAACCCCAGGGCCGGTAGCAGTCAATGCAGCGACCTTCTTTGGATACAAATTCGCCAATATTCCAGGAGCAATGGTAGCAACGGCAAGTCTCCTTCTGCCCAGCTACATCCTACTCACAGCCGCACTCACAGGTCTAAATACCTGGAAAAACAACAAAACGGTCAAAGGACTCCTTCGCGGAGTTAAACCTGCCACCAGTGCGCTAATGATAACAGCAGCAATCTCCTTTGCAGGAATGTCAATCTGGACACTCAACCAAGATAAGCTCCCGACGATAAATCCAACGGCAATAGCTCTTGCCGTCTTTGCGGCGGTAGCCTTTTTGAAGAAAAAACTCTCCGTAATGGCGATTATCTTCATATCAGCCATCGTTGGGGCAATTTACGGCCTATGCTAACTCCAAAAGAAGAATGGACAATTTTGGAGTTCATCTCTCATTGTTTTTAATGGGACAGTCCTTTTTATTTTTCAATTAAAAATTTGACAATAGTTTTTATAAAGGGTAAATTGTTAATGTTAGATTACATAAAAGACCTTCTCTGAATGCGTGTTCTAGGTCTTTTAGACTTGATTCAAGGCCTTACCCGCGCTTTTGAAGGAAAAGCCGAACTGATTTTGTTGGAATTGTTGCAATTTAGACAAAAAGTGGGAGTTTACGATGAATAATGAGACTAAAAAATATGTATACTTTTTCGGTGCCGACCAGACCGAAGGAAATTCCGACATGCGGGAACTGCTTGGCGGTAAAGGCGCCAACCTTGCTGAGATGGCCGGTCTAGGACTTCCCGTACCGCAAGGCTTTACAATCACTACCGAAGCTTGTACCAGATACTATGATGACGGCAAGGTCATCAGCGACGATATTATGGCTCAGGTAATGGAGTATATCGACAAACTTGAGAAATCTGCAGGAAAGAAATTTGGCGATGTAAAGAATCCGCTTTTGGTCTCTGTGCGCTCAGGAGCACGCGCCTCCATGCCGGGCATGATGGACACGATTTTGAATTTAGGTCTTAATGAAGATGTCGTCGAATCCCTTGCCACCCAAACCAAGAATCCGCGCTGGGCATGGGACTGCTATCGTCGTTTTATCCAGATGTTTTCCGATGTCGTCATGGAGGTAGGTAAGAAGTATTTTGAAAAGCTTATCGATGAAATGAAATCCCGGAAGGGTGTTCAGCTCGATGTAGATTTAACGGCTGACGACCTCAAAGAGCTCGCAATTCAGTTCAAGTCTGAATACAAAAAGGCTATTGGAAAGGATTTTCCAAGTGATGCCAAGGTGCAGCTTATCGAGGCCATTAAGGCAGTCTTCCGCAGTTGGGATAACCCGCGCGCCAATATTTACCGCCGCGATAATGACATCCCTTACAGCTGGGGTACCGCGGTCAATGTCCAAATGATGGCATTCGGCAACCTAAACAACGAATCGGGAACTGGAGTTGCCTTCACACGCGACCCCGCGACAGGCGAGCGCAAGCTTATGGGCGAATTTCTGATGAATGCCCAAGGTGAAGATGTTGTTGCAGGCGTTCGCACTCCGATGCCAATCGAAAAAATGGCTGAAGTCTTGCCAGATGTTTTCAAACAGTTCCAATCCATCTGTGAAACTCTTGAAAAGCATTATCGCGATATGCAAGATATGGAGTTTACAATCGAAAATAAAAAACTCTATATGCTCCAGACTCGCAATGGTAAGCGCACAGCAAAGGCTGCCCTGAAAATCGCCTGTGACCTCGTCGATGAGGGTATGAGAACCGAGGAAGAGGCGGTTCTAATGATAGATCCCCGTAATCTGGACACCCTTTTGCATCCGCAATTTGACATGGTCGCCCTAAAGAAAGCCAAGCCCATAGGTCACGGTCTTGCGGCCTCTCCAGGAGCCGCATGCGGCAAGATAGTCTTTACCGCCGCAGACGCCAAGGCCTGGAAGGAATGCGGCGACAAGGTAATTCTTGTAAGGCTTGAAACATCGCCCGAAGATATTGAAGGCATGAAGGCCGCAGAGGGCATCCTGACAGTTAGAGGCGGCATGACATCACACGCCGCCGTCGTGGCGCGCGGTATGGGCGAATGCTGCGTATCAGGTTGCCAAGACATTGTAATGGACGAAGAAAACAAGAGATTCGTCCTTGCCGGTAAAGTCTTCAAAGAAGGCGATTGGCTGTCGATCGACGGTTCGACAGGCAATATCTATGACGGCGTTATTCCAACCGTGGGAGCAACTATTGTTGGTGAATTCGGGCGCATAATGATGTGGGCGGACAAATTCCGCAAGCTTCAAATCCGTACAAATGCCGACACTCCCAGAGACGCCAGGAACGCCCGCGAACTTGGTGCCGAAGGCATAGGCTTGTGCCGAACAGAGCATATGTTCTTCTCGCAAAGCCGCATTACTGCATTCCGCGAGATGATTTGCTCTGACACGGTTGAAGAACGCCGCCTCGCTCTTGCCAAGATACTCCCATATCAGCAGGACGACTTCGAGCAACTCTTCGAAGCGCTCGACGGGCAACCTGTTACAATCAGATTTATCGATCCTCCACTACACGAATTCGTCCCCCACACCGAGGATGAGATTGCACTCTTGGCAAAGACAATGCACAAGCCAATAAGTCACATCAAAGAGGTAATCGACTCACTCCACGAGTTCAACCCGATGATGGGCCATCGCGGATGCCGCCTCTGCATCACCTACCCTGAAATCGCCGTAATGCAGACAAAGGCGGTCATTAGAGCGGCAATCAATGTACAAAAACGCCACAAGGGGTGGAATGTCAAGCCTGAAATCATGATTCCGCTCACGGGCGATGTCAAAGAATTCAAATTTGTAAAGGACATTGTCGTCCATGTTGCAAATGATGAGATTCAAGCGGCTGAGATTAAGTTAAACTACGAGGTCGGCACAATGATTGAAGTTCCACGCGCCGCCCTTTGCGCTGCAGAAATCGCCGAGGAAGCTGAGTTCTTCTGTTTTGGAACCAACGATCTTACGCAAATGACCTTTGGATTTTCACGCGATGACGCGGCCAAGTTCCTCAACGCCTACTACAATCAGAAAATCTACGAAAACGATCCATTCGCCAAGCTTGACCAAAATGGAGTCGGCAAGCTTATGGAGATGGCTGTTGTAAACGGCAAGTCCACCAGAGCAAAGCTTCACTGCGGTATCTGCGGCGAACATGGCGGAGACCCGTCATCTGTTGAGTTTTGCCATAAGCTCGGCCTCGATTATATAAGCTGCTCGCCATATCGAGTACCCATTGCCCGACTTGCAGCCGCACAGGCTGCCATCAAGGACGGCAGGAATTAAGTTCTGATTACCTGCTGTTTGCCACATTCCTTGTGACAAGCGAAGATGCGAAAGCGTATTTGTACACCATGAGCAATAAACGCAAAGTTCACAAATGGAAAGACATTCGGGTAAACCTAAATTCGGCAATGTAGGCTAATAATCACCATTTGAGACAATAGCTTTGAGTCAGGCAAGTGTTTAATTGCCCGTCCACACAAGATTCCTAGAAGTCTTATGTCTTAAGCCCGAAGTCTCACAAGTCTAATGTCTCGCGTCTAATGTCAATTTTGATACTGGGAGAAGAGGAGATTGGGAGTTGGTGAGTTTCTCCGCGTGAAAAACTGTCAAACTCGCAAACTGTCAAACTGCTCCTACTTGCAAACTTTGCTTAAGCTATGGGAACTTTTAAGGGGACAGCCCTTCTCGATTTCGCCCTCGTATCTACTTGCCATTTTTTTTAATAAAGCGTAAAATATTGATGTTGTACTTGGTTGCAAATGAACCTTATCTTTTTAGGTAAACTGAATTCGCAACCAAATTCAAAACTCTCATAATCGGCACCTTCAGGAAAGAATCAAAACTGAGATAAGAAGTTATGGCTAAATTCATTTTAACTTTGGCTACCGTCTTTATGGCAACCATTCTCATTGCCAATAGCGAAAAGAATATTTGGGAATATTCAACAACATCCAGTGGGATTATCTCAAAAGACGGCTGGCAGCTAGCCGTCACTTGGACAGACAGCAAACCCGGCAACCTTACCTTAAGAAGAAAGGATTCAAACTCCAGCATGTTTGTCGCCACTCCGGCTGATGGCGACGGAATACTTGACTTAAGGGATCTTATACTTAGATACAATGGCGTTGAACACCCGATTACGAATGTAACATTTACGCAGACAATATTTCGCAGTAATGACCCCGTTGTCACATTCTATGCATCGCATGTTGTGCTAATTCAACTTAACACATTCATAGAAAATAATGTCCTCAAAAACATAATTCTGGAAAAGTCATCTCCTGTAATAACTTCAGGTTGGATTCGATATCAAAATGGCACGAAAAAAATTGAAAAGATATCGATTACTCCGGGACCTAAATCATTGCCTTATCAGGCTTATTACAATATGCCATATTTAAACTGTGATATATCCGGATTAGTTTCAAAAGATTGCACTAAATTAGAGAATATGTGCCTTGCAGACAATGGGAAGCTTACTGGTAAATTAGTCCTTACAAATCTCACTTCTATTGCTGGTCAAGTATTTTTCAACCAATCTATTCTTTCAAGTATAAAGGATCTTGAAATTCATAGTTCCAATCTAACCACAATACATCTTCGAGGTCTTACACAAGTAACAAATCTCGTTTTGCACATTCCAAACCTTTCACAATTGGAATCCAACTCAATTTTTAATCATTATGCACTACAGTCCTTAACTATAAATTCAACAAATGCTTTCAATGATAACGGAAGCGGTATTAATAACTCTCTTGCAACATTAAAACAAATCACATTTGGCGGAAAGAAGCCACCAAATGCTACTTTGAAAAAGATGCTTAACAAGGCTGCATACATCAATGTCAGCGGTAACTATGCCACCACCAAGCCTATGACATTTTATGCCTCAAGACAAGATAGGTGGGGATGGTCAACAGCTTCCGATGTTATGCCGTTGACCGACGCCGAGCTCGCTATCGCCCCTAAGGGCACCTTTGGTGTATGGTGCTCCGACAGCTCGGCTACGAAGCGCATTGCTTGGGTCATACATAAGCACTCGGTCTTTGATCCAAAGCCAACCCTCTTCTTAATCCGATAAGAATCACGAAACTTTACTTAGCACCGAGAAAACGAAAATTATGGAAAATCTCGTCAACTTCTTCAACTCCTTCTTTAACGCGTTAGGCAACATTTTGGAAGGATTCATCTCCTCACTCAACGCCGTTGTGATTGATATCCTGAACATCATTACCGCATTTCACAAGCTTTCCGGTTCTGTCAATAATGTACTTTGGACTTATATTCTCATTGTTCTGCTGATTGGCTTGGGACTGTGGTTTACAATCCGCACAGGAATTGTGCAGCTAAGGCTGCTTCCTGAAATGTTCAGAGTACTGGCCGAAGGCGCAGGGAAAAAGACAACTGGTAAGGAAATATCACCCTTTCAGGCTTTTTGCGTAAGCACAGCTTCACGCGTCGGCGTAGGAAATATCGCCGGTGTCGCAATAGCAATTGCTTTGGGAGGTCCCGGTGCCGTTTTCTGGATGTGGGTCATCGCATTCATAGGAAGTGCTACCGGCTTTATCGAAAGTACCCTTGCCCAGATATACAAGCTCCCGGGTGAAGAAGGCGGTTTCTATGGCGGCCCCGCATTCTATATGAGAAATGCCCTTAAAAACAACCGCTTGGCCAAAACCTTTGCGATTCTCATAACAATTACATTTGCCCTCAGCTACAACTCCGTACAGGCTAACACTATCGCCAGCGCTCTCAATTCCTCATTTAACATCCCCTATATTGCCATTGCAGTCATTCTCAGTGCGATTACCGCGATTGTAGTATTTGGCGGTTTAAGTCGAATCGCAAAAGTTGCAGAAGCACTTGTCCCCACAATGGCAGGATTATACATTATTATCGCATTGATAGTAATCATCCTCAACTGGCGCGAAATCCCCAATGTCTTTGCGGTCATCTTCAGCGAAGCCTTCAAGCCTAACGCCGCCGTTGCCGGCGGCATTGGTACTGTCATCATCAACGGCGTCAAACGCGGTCTCTTCTCAAATGAAGCAGGTCAAGGCTCCGTCCCAAATGCCGCGGCATCGGCAGTATGCTCCCACCCCGCAAAGCAGGGGTTGATTCAAGCACTCGGCGTCTATGTTGACACCTGGCTCGTTTGCTCCGCCACTGCAATGATTATTCTCCTTACCGGTGTCTACAAAACCGCTGGAGACAAAACAGGCGTCGTTCTTGCCCAAGAAGCTGTTATATCACAATTTGGCTCATGGGCCGGATGGATTCTCACAATAACAGTTCTCTTCTTTGCCTTCAGCTCAATCATCGGCAACTATTTTTATGGCGAAATAAATATAGGCTTCTTCCAGGGAACACGCAAACATCACTACACCCTGCTCCGACTCTTCGTTATCGGCATGGTATTCTTCGGATGTATGGCAGACCTTGCAATTGTTTGGGATCTAGCCGATCTCTGCATGGGACTTCTCTGTATCGTCAACCTCTATGCGATTGTACGCCTCGGACCAATCGCATATCTTACACTGGCCGACTATATCTCGCAAAAGCGTAAAGGCATAAAGGACCCGACATTCAATCCTGCCGAGGTCCTTCCATCTACCCGCGGTATCAAAGCGTGGAGCGACAAATAGCAATCTCCTTGCCGTATCACAGATAACTCAAGGAACAATGATTACAGAGTTAGGGCTGTTTGGCATCACTATGGCAGGCTCTGTCACAATAACCGGTTGTGCAGGCTGCACATAGACGGGTTGAGGATTTACCACAACTTGAGGCTGCTGCACATAAACAGGCTGAGGCGGCGCGACTACCTGTGTCGGCTGTACATAAACCGGCGGTGGCGGAGGAGGCGTATCACTCGCCATAACTGCGCCTGCAATCAAGCCGACGACTCCGGCAGCTAAAGCCACGCCGGCATCATGATGATGACGGCTATAATGATGGTGGCGCCCATGATGACGGGGCCCCCTGCTATGATGATGGCCTCTTGGCCCTGCAAAAACCGATGCCGCCGTCATAACTGTAACCAAAACAATTGCACACCTGTTAAACTTCATAACAAACCTCCTTTTGTTGATTTCAAGAATAGTGTCGGCAAACAAAAACGGTTTCTTGCAATTTTGTATCTTTTCGAGTTATGCAACTAAAACATACCCACACTTTTTAAGGAAGAGCCTTATAAAAGAAGAACACTCGCATAACCATATACATGAAGAAATAACTCATAATCACGCTCATTCACATGATGATATGCATCATAATCATAAGCACGATACTCCGGTAACGGGCACACATTTTCACGAACACACTCACGAAAAATGCGCACATTGTCATCCGCACACTCCGGATATTCATCATAATCACGCTCATTAACAAAAAGACCGCAGTTTCGCATTGCAACAAAATATCCGTTTTGTTATCATTATAAAAGAGGATTTACCACTTTTCGAAAGTCGTCACTTTACTTTATTTGAGGAGTCTATTATGCCAATTACACACATCGAACCGACACGCGAAAACCTTGAAAAACTTTTGGGTGTAGAGGATATTCTTCATGAAGAGCGCATTCCTCTTGCCCCTGAAACTCTTTGGCGTAAAGATTTCCCGTTTGGCTCAGTTGAGAAGGTGCGCATCCAACTTGAAGAGGGCGTTTCCACTTGCCTCTATATCTGTCTTCCTCCTAATGCAAAGCCTCCTTATCAGGCTTTTATCTGCCTTCAAGGTCATTCGACGGGTATGCATACATCTATCGCCGTTGACTGGCACGACGAGGAAACTCCCCTTCCATGGGACGGCGACCGCGATTTTGCCATTGGTTGCTTAAAGCGCGGCATACCTGCCGTCTGCTTGGAGCAACGCTATATGGGCGAAAACAGCCGCAAAGAAAACCGCGATCCCGATTGCCTGCAGATGTGCGAGAACGCGCTTTTGCGAGGACGCACCGCATTAGGCGAGCGCGTCTTTGATGTCGACCGTACCATTGATTATCTTGCCGAACGCGGCGACTTTGACATTTCAAAGATTGGTGTCATGGGTAATTCCGGAGGTGGTACAACCTCTATGTTTGCCGGTGCTGTATTGCCTCGTCTTACCCATGTTATGCCGTCAAGCTCGTTCTCAAGCTTCCATGACAGCATAGGTACAATTTGGCACTGCCTGTGCAACCACATCCCTAACCTTTACGCCTTCGGTGAGAGCTCCGATGTTTTGGGACTTATCGCGCCAAGACCACTTGTTATCGTAAATGGCGAAAAGGATAATATCTTCCCGATTGGCCCGGCTAAGGCAGAATTTGCAAAGATAAAAGCTCGCTATGAATCTATGGGCGCTGGAGATAAATGCTTCCATGTAATCGGGCCTGAAGGACATCGCTTCTATGCTGAAATTGCATGGGAGAAGATGCTTCCTATGTGGAATGCGTAAGCACCCTGCCCTACCTGGTCTTAAGTCTGGAGGTCGAAATGCCTGTAAAGCACATTGAGCCTACACGCGAAAATCTTGAAAAACTCCTGGGAGTCGAGGACATCCTCCACGGTAATCGCATTCCTCTTAACCCTAAAACTATTTGGCATCGTGAATTTCCATTCGGAAAGGTAGAGAAGGTTCGCATCCAGCTCGAGCCGGGTGTATCAACATGCCTTTATATCTGCCTTCCTTATGACATGAAGCCGCCCTACCAGCCATTTATCTGCGTTCAGGGGCACACTTCGGGAATGCACCGTTCAATAGAGGTCGATTGGCATGATGAATGGACCCATGTCACTCCCGTAAAATCTCCAGGCTTTGCGGTAAGTTGCCTAAAGCGTGGCATACCGGCCGTCTGCATTGAACAGCGTTACATGGGCGAGAACAGCCGAAAGGAAGACCATATGCAGGACTGCCTGCAAATGGGCGAAATCGCGCTTCTGCGCGGCCGCACCATTATTGGTGAACGGGTCTTTGATGTCGATCGCACAATTGACTATCTCGTTGAACGCGGTGACTTTGACATCTCCAAGCTTGGCATTGTAGGCAGCTCAGGTGGCGGCACGACTTCAATGTTTGCCGGTGCGGTTTTGCCTCGTCTTACCCATGTGATGCCGGCTGCGTGCGTTTCATCGTTCCATGCCAGCATAGGCACGATATGGCATTGTCTATGCAACCACATCCCAAATCTCTACGCCTTTGGCGAGAGCTCTGATGTCTTGGCGCTTATAGCCCCAAGGCCCGTCGTTATTGTCAATGGCGAATTTGACGACATCTTCCCGATTGAAGCCACCCGCGAAGAATTCGCAAAGCTTAAGCTTAAGTATGAAGCTCTTGGTGCGGGAGATAAGTGCAAACTTGTAGTAGGCAATGGAGCGCACCAATTTTTTGACAACGAAGCATGGGATGCTATGCTCCCTCTTTGGAGATAAAAAATTCTCTTGCGCTAGGTCTGATTTATAGGTATCATTTACATAGTATCGTAGAGTTATTTTCTGCGAACTTTTTTCAACAAAAAGGAGATAAGGAGATAATAATTATGAAGATTGCATTCGGCTGTGATCATGGCGGATTCCCCTTGAAGGATGTTGTTTTTGAAGCATTTAAGGCTTATCCTGAGGTTGAGCTTGAAGATTTGGGAGCTTTTGACAATGCACCCGTTGATTATTCTGATTTTGCCATTGCTGTCGCTGAAAAGATTGCCGCAGGCAAGGTAGAACGCGGTGTTCTCGTTTGCACGACGGGTATCGGTATGGCAATTGCGGCAAACCGCTTCCACGGTGTACGCGCCGCACTTTGCAGCGATACCGAAGAAGCCAAGATGTCTCGCGCACATAACGACTCGAATGTTTTGGTGCTCTCCTGCAAGAAGACTGCGCCTGAGTCAGTGAAGGACATTGTCGATGTATGGATGAAGACCGAATACACCGGTCGTACCGTTGATGGATTACGCCACGCCCGCCGCTTGGCTAAGCTTGACACGGCAAAGCGTCTTTCCGAAGTTGCATGTTTGGCATCTGCCGATCCTGAAATTTACGCATCCATCAAATCACACACAGAGCAGGAAGATACAACTATCAATCTAATCGCCTCTGAAAACTACTCTTCTCGCGCGGTTCGTGAGGCCTCCGGCTCTGTCCTAACCAATAAATATGCAGAGGGATATCCCGGCAGGCGTTGGTATGGAGGTTGCAAATATATCGATGAGATTGAGCAGCTCGCCATTGATCGCGCTAAAGAGCTCTTTGGCGCTGACCACGCCAATGTGCAGCCCCATTGCGGCGCATCAGCCAATATGGCTGTCTATCAAGCCTGCTTGACCCCTGGCGACACAATTTTCTCTATGAGCCTTGACCAAGGCGGACACCTTTCACACGGCAGCAAATTCAACATCTCCGGCAAGCTCTTCAACATTGAGTCATACACCGTTTCCCGCGAGACTGAAGTACTTGACTACGACGATATTGCAGCCAAGGCCGCAGCCGTCAAGCCAAAATTGATTGTTGCCGGCGCAAGTGCATATCCTCGCACAATTGACTTTGCAAAGTTCCGCGAAATCGCAGACTCAGTCGGCGCATTGCTTATGGTTGACATGGCGCACATCGCAGGTCTTATCGCTGGCGGCGCACACCCAAGTCCGGTTCCTTATGCCGACTTTGTGACATCGACCACACACAAGACCCTGCGCGGTCCTCGCGGTGGTTTGGTTCTCTGCAAAGAGGAATATGCCAAGGCTATTGACAAGGCTGTATTCCCGGGTCTTCAGGGTGGTCCTCTCGAGAACATTATTGCGGCAAAGGCAGTTTGCTTCAAGGAGGCTCTTGAGCCATCATTCGCCAACTATGCAACTCAAATCGTCTTAAACTCAAAGCGACTTGCGGCACATATGCTCACAAATGGCTTCAAGCTCGTCTCCGGCGGCACAGACAACCACCTCTCACTTATCAATGTGGGAGCATCCGGAATCACAGGCAAAGCCGCTCAAGAGGCTCTTGATGCAGCCGGTATCATCTGCAACAAGAACGCAGTCCCCTATGACACCGCTTCAACTGCCATCACCTCAGGTATTCGTCTCGGCACAGCTGCCGTCACAACACGCGGTCTGAAAGAAGCCGACATGCTTAAGATCGGCGGCTGGATTACAAAGATCCTTGAGAATATCGACGACACCAATCTTCAGAAGCGCATTCGTGGAGATGTCACCGATTTTATGGCTTCATTCCAGACACCATAATCCGATAATCTCTCAAACAGGGCCCGAGGGCAACGCTCTTCGGGTCCTTTTTTTTGACGCGCTTAAATGGCTGAACTTTCAAATATAAAAATGCGCCTAGCCCCTATGGCAGGCTTTACCAGCGCTCCGATGCGGGTAATATCGCTACGCTTTGGAGCCAAAGCGGTCTATACCGAAATGGCGGGTGTTGAAGGTTTGGTCCATGAAAAGACAGATGAAACCTGGCAGCTCTTGGAGACCCTCCCCGAAGAAGACGGTTTTGTCTATGCCCAACTCTATGGAAGCAAGCCGGAGCACTTCGGCAAAGCCGCTGAACGCGTTGCCGCCACAGGTCGCTTTATAGGCATCGACATCAATGCCGGCTGTCCAGTCCCTAAGGTCACGGTCGGGGGAGCGGGCTCCGCCCTAATGAGAGAGCCTGAAAAGATTGGCGAAATCGTAAAGGCCGTCCGCTCGGCTTCAGGCCTTCCCGTTTCGGTAAAGACGCGAATCGGTTTCAGCCCTGACGAGCAGACCGTCTTTCGCGTACTTGATGCCGTTCAGGCGGCCGGCGGCTCAGAGCTGACGATACACGGACGCTATAAACCACAAGGTCATGCCGGCACCGTTCACTTTGACATTCTCTCCGAGATGCGTAAAAGATCCTCAATTCCGATAATAGGCAACGGAGGAATCAAAGATGGTGGAAGTGCCGTTGAATTTGTCAATAAAACCGGCATTGCCGATTTAATGATCGGGCAAGCCGCAATCGGTCATCCATGGGTCTTCAAAGAAATTTCTGAGGGTAGAACATTTGAACCATCGGCAGGCCACTCTTCATACCTGCCATTGGATGAAATAAGGGCTCAACTCTTTGCTCATCTAGATTTGGAGCATTCATTCGCAAAGCATATCAGTGAAAAGTTTCCCCTAAGCGCGCCTGCATATAATCCCGAGGATGTTGCGGTCATACGCTTCAGAATGCATCTCTTCCGCTATGTTGCAGGGCTAAAAGGCTCTAGCTATATGCGCGGCAGAATGGCGACCCTGATGACCCTTGACGATTGCCGCAGAGCCGTCGAAGGTTGCCTGGAATGCGAGCGTCGCTTCCGCTTAAGACGCGGTCATAGCATCTAAATCAATGGTGCTGAAATACCGTTGGAAGCGATGGATATTTGCAATAGCGTATTTTTTTTGATATCATAGATACATTCGTGGAACTGACGAATGGAGATGCGTATCTCCTGTGGAGTTCACCACATGAACCACGAATTTTATCAAGTCGTTCGTCTGGGCATTGTTCAAGTCCCAGAGGATACTTAGATGAATAATGCTAAACCTTCATCCCGTCGTTTAGTCAGAGCTGTTTTACCGGCATTCCTGCTGGCAGTTTCAGTAGGTCAAATCTACGCGTTCACAAACTTCTCCACGCAAATCGCTGACCATATCGGAGAGACGCAAAGAGCCGTTCAGTTTGCCTTTAGTCTAGGAATCTTCTTCCTCGGCATGGGAGCCGCCTTTTTCGGAAAAATTGTCGAGCGGAACATCCGCCTCTCAACTGCCGTAGGTTCAGCGCTCTTTCTTTCAGGACTTCTTGTCACATCTCTCGGTATTACCGTCAAAAGCCTGCCGCTCATCTATATCGGATATGGCTTTTTGGTAGGTACAGGCACAGGCATCATCTATATTTCACCGGTAAAGACAATGATGCTTTGGTTTCCGAATGCAAAAGCAATTGCTGCCGCATTGCCGATTATTTCATTTGGGTTAGGTTCTACTCTGTCGACAATTCTTTTCAAAGGTATCTGCTTTGGTTCACCTGATGCCTTCATCTCATTTCAGGTAAAAGGCTTTGAAACCTTTGGCATTACCCGCGTATTCAACGCCTATGCCTACTTCTATGCAATCCCTATGATTGCGGCATCCCTGTTGCTGAAAAAACCAAAATCCGAGCAAATGACCTTTGCTCACGATCTGCCAAAGCTGCAATTTTCATACTTTAGTCTGCTGAAAGACCGTTTCTTCTTGCGTGCGTGGCTCTTTATGTTCCTGAATATTTCTTGCGGACTCTGCCTGATTCCTTTGGCAAAGCAAATGATGAAAGACCCCTCTGTAGGCTATTCTGAAGGCATTATCACCGCAATTATAGCCCTCTGCGGTCTTATGAATGGCGGAGGTCGTTTTATCTTTGCGTTTTGGAGCGACAAGCTCCAGAAACGCATAAACATTTTATTGATAATCCTTTCAATATCAACGGCAATTACACTAACAAGCTTTATACCCGCAATGATTGGCGTAGCCCTCCTTGTCATTAACGCGTGTTATGGAGCAGGCTTCTCCGTAATTCCGGCAATTCTCTCCGACCATTTCGGAATGGCAAACATATCGAAAATTCATGGTGCGGTACTCTCCGCATGGGGCATCGCAGGTCTCGTCGGCAACCAAGTCGCCATCCTCGTTTCAGACCGCCTTGGCTTTGGATATTTTGGAGTTGTCACCATGCTGGCAGCCCTATATATCGTCAATCTTGGAAATGTCTGCGCAATGCGGAAAACGCCTGAAGTTGGCATTTAACACGCCAATTATGGTATAATGTACAAATGATTACGCACAAACAGTTCGAAGAGCTTCTGCAAAACGGCGGTTACATCTCAAAGCCAAATGAGCTTAAGAGAAAAGTACTTCCAAAAGGCATCCGTTCCTGGTGGCGATTTTATATTATCGGCACGCTTGGCACGGCTCTTTCGGGCTTTATAACAGCACTTCGCGGCAAATTTACACCAAGGACATTTGCCAAAATGTCGTTTCGCCTAATACAAACAGTTGAAGCGACTGGCACCCCAGTTGAAATCTATGATACCGACAAGTTAAAATCGATCATGGGAAAGCCCTGCGTATTTGTCTGCAATCACATGAGCCTCGTTGAAACTTTTCACCTGCCCTGTATCGTCAGTTCATTTTGCAAAACGACAATCATCGCCAAAAGTTCTTTGGCGAAATATCCCATCTTCGGCCGATGCCTCAAGGCTGTAAAACCAATTCTCCTTGACCGCAAAAATCCTCGAAAAGACCTCAACGAAACGCTTTCTCAAGGCACAGAGCGGCTCAAAAGCGGACTCTCCATAATCCTCTTCCCGCAAGGTGCACGCACAACAGTCTTTGACCCTAAAAAATTCAATTCGTTGGGAGCCAAACTAGCCCGCTCCGCAGGCGTGCCAATCATTCCAGTCGCATGTAAAACAGACTACGCAAGCTGCGGAAAAATCCTGAAAGACTTCGGCCCCATCGATCCATCAAAAACGGTCAAGTATGCCATAGGCCCGATACTTGACCCCAACACACTTTCACAGGCTGAACTGCAAGAAGCCTGCACAAAATTCATCGCCGGCAAACTCACAGAATGGGGCTGCCCTTGCGTAGAAACTAAAACAATGCCAACAGAAAGATAGGAATACCATGTCTGAGCTCGAAGAATCATTAAATCTCACGCTTGATTTTACAAAATTGGAAAAGGTCGGCAAACAGGTCGCCGACACCCGTGAGGCAAAATCCTCCGACTGCGACCCTGGAGTAATTCCCGTAGCCGTTCAGAATTACGACACCAAAGAAGTTATTCTCGTCGCCTACACAAATGAATTCGCAATGAAAGAATCATTTGCCAAGCGCAAACTCATCCTTTGGTCGACAAGCCGCAACAAGCTTTGGTTCAAGGGCGAAACCAGCGGCGAGACCTTTGACCTCATCGAAGCCTATGTGAATTGCGAACAAAATTCTCTCCTCTACCTCGTTCGTCCCTGCCGTGGCGGAATCTGCCACACCAAAAACAAAAATGGTGAGCCCCGCAATTGCTACTATCGCCGAATCGATTTTGACACATTGGCACTTACCAATGTAGACCCCTAAATTCCATAAGTGACGAATCGTGGCATATATCCCCAAAAAAGCTCCTAGCGACGCAGCCAAGAGACTCAGGCGTAAACGCCAGATAAGGCGCGAAGCCGAGCGGCGCGTCGCTGAGCTGAAGGTCACCCCTACTCTTCGTGAGATTTATGCCCCAAAGGTCATCTTCGGGTTGATCTTTTTTATGGCAATTATCGGAGGCCTTTTGATAAACAAGGTCTCCCGCTCGATAAAAAAAGACCCCGACAGACCGATACCGCACCTTGTTGCAATACGCTCGTTAGACAATCTTGCAACGGCATTAGGTCGTTACAAAATGCATGTAGGCGAATACCCTACAACCAAGCAAGGTATTCTGGCGTTAAACCTAGACCCAGGAGTCAAAGGCTGGAACGGCCCCTATTTAGTCTCCCTCAATACAGACCCATGGGGACGGGATTATATCTACGAAAACGGGACAAATACGATTCCGACACTCTTCTCGCGTGGTCCCGACGGCATCGCAAAGACCAAAGACGACCTCTACCCCGGAGTTGAATACTTCAACCCGGGAACCTCATGGACTAATGGCTGGCTGAAAAAAGAAGCCCGATTGCCAAAAATCACTTTAGAGAATGACTAGCGAAAGATATGAACCTCTATGTCCATATCCCCTTTTGCCTCTCAAAATGCAGATATTGCGCCCTCTATTCAGAATCGGGAAGAAATGATATAGCATCCTACCCCACACTCCCGGCAAAAGAATATCTCATTCGGAATGGTGGCAAGGCCAAAGTAAAAACCGCCTACTTCGGCGGTGGCACCCCCGGTATCTTAGGTTATGACGGCTTAAAAAACCTCGTAAAGGCACTTAATGAGGTAGGCCTAGACTTTAGCGAAATCAGCGAATTCACAGTTGAGCTAAATCCTGCGATAATCTCAAAAGAACTCTTGTCTGGCCTTCATAAACTCGGCATCAATCGTCTCAGTTTTGGCGTTCAGATAATGGACGACAAAATCCTCGAATCATTAGGACGCCGCCATAATGTTGCCGATGTCCGCAACGCCTTCAAATCAGCAAGAACATACGGCTTTGAAAATATAGGGCTCGACCTGATAGCAGGCCTTCCAAATGTCACAAATGAAATATGGCATAAAACACTCGAAAGCGCAATTTCATTAAATCCCAAGCATTTGTCAGTCTACGGGCTTATCGTTGAACCCAAAACTCCACTTGCCGCTGATATTGCAAATAAAGTATTCACTCTTCCAAGTGATGACGAGCAAATGGACATCATCGCCCAAACAGCCTCGATCCTTGAAAGTCACGGACTCAACCGATATGAAATCTCCAACTATGCGCATAACGGATACGAATGCCGCCACAACCTCGCATGTTGGAGAGGCGAAGATTATCTAGGGCTCGGTCCCGCAGCAGCCTCGCGTATCTCCCTTGAGCGCCGCACCAACACCCCAAATATCGACCAATGGAAAAAAGCCGTTGAAAATGGCCTCCTCCCCCCGACTGAAAATCTTGAAACATTGACACTCGAAGATGACGCCACCGAAAGGTTCGTTTACGGACTACGCCTCAAAGAAGGCATCTCACCAAGTCAATTTGCCATATCATATCCTGCCGCACGGCCACTTGTTGAAAAATGGGAAAGCGCCCTTGAAAAATTGACCAAAGAAGACATAGCTCAACAGCTAAGCAAAGGACGCTGGTCCCTCACCCAAAGGGGTATTGAGGTTGCAGACTCAGCAATAGAAACGCTCCTCTAAACCGTGCCATAATCCCCCCGAAACACATTTTAAGGGGACAGGCCTTATATTTCAATAACTTCCCATAGCCTAGGCAAAGTTTGCAAGTAGAATCAGTTTGAGAGTTTGACAGTTTGACAGTTTTTTCACGCGGCGAAACTCCTCAACTCCCAATCTCCTCTTCTCCAAGTAGCGTAAGCAATCACTTTTAAGTGTCACACTGTTACACTTGACATAACAACAAAACCTCACTATACTAGCACAATAAATAGTCGATATCACAAAATCTCTGCGCCTCTGCGGCTCTGCGATAAAACTTTTTATTACTTTTTTAGGGGACATCCTTTTCGATTTCAATGCTTTGAGCGGTTTCTCAACTTGGTTTTAGGCTCTTATTCTCACGAATAATGAAGAAGAGCCATTAACCATCTTCCAGCCCTTGCGTAAATGTGACTCCCAAGTCATCCGGGACTACGCCATCTCGTCCCGGTTGTCTTGGGTGTCTCGGTTGTCCCGGTTTTGCGTTCTTTGCGGTAAAAACTACCGCTCGCCTTTTATTCCGTACTATGATCTCATTTTAACCTACGAGTACACGAAATATCACTCTTCACTATTACCTTTTACCTTTTTCATTAATTTTTCAATGGGAGAGTCATTTCCTCTCCCAATTTAAAGCATGGTCGACCGCAACTCTACCATCTAATCGCAATACCGACGCTTCCGCTCCACTTTGGCATATCAACAGAGCCAGAGACATAGCCGCAATCAAAGTCAACATCACGGGTAGGAATACGAGCCTCATAGCCCGCGACAAAATCAATATGCTCTGTAATTGAAAGTGCAACACCAAGCCCCAAAAATCCTGCTATCGTCCAGTCATTTTCTGACTCATCAAAGGTAGCATAACGGCTACCGTCGACATTTATAGCGGTTGTGACATCAAGCTCTGAATAGGTTGCCACAATTCCTGCATCCAATGACACCTTTAACCATTTCGTAGCCTTCCAGTTTGGCTGAATGCCAAAGCGAAGCTCCTGAAGTGAAAGCGTGCCCTCCGATTTCACATCAACCGCCTTGCCACCCTTAGAAATGATCGAGCTGGAAATGGTCTCTTCAGGAGAACTTTCTACAGTTGATGTCAGAGTTGGATCTTCAACAGTTAAAATAGAAAAGCGGTCCTCTTTGACCGTCAAAACAGGTATCTGATAGCCTTGAGTTAAAGAGCCGTTGATATGATATGCACCACCGATAGTACCATCGCTGTTTTGAATATCAGCAATGTCTGTAAACTCGGGCTGTGAGATAACTGTATTAACTACACCGGACTTATAAGTTCTATCGGCAGTTTCAGTAGTGGTAACCTTTGTTGTACGAATGCGTGGAGCACTGGCTGATGCAAGAACCCCGCCAATTGAGAAAGCGTCAATATCATCAAAGTAAGTATAGCCAAGGTCAATATCAATCCCGAAGCGTCCCTTTTCATAGATTGTGCGACCTATGCGGAGTTCAAAGCCTTGAGCGGCCTCGCTTGATGAATCTGCAAGCTCTGCCATTGCGGTATCAAACGAAGATGAACCGCCGGTCTCTGTTACCGTAACAATCTCCTTTTGGCTATAACTGACTATCGTCTGTGAATATGAACGCTTACCCAAAATTGCCTGTAAATTGGCATCAAAGGCTGAAGCGTCATCAAAATTCCAGTTTTGTGTCTCGCCTGAGATACCGGCTCCGTCATCTAAATCTATGTAGCCATTCTCAAACTCATATTTAGAGTTGCCTGTATATCCGGATAGAGCCTTGGCATCCTCTGCGCTTGTGCCAAAGACTGAGGTCCCAAGGTCTTTAATCGTGGTAATAGTTGATGACGACCCTTTAGGTGCGCTTTCAAGGGCGGCAGGTGATACGCTTGAGAGTATACCTGAGCCATTAAGACGCGCCGATGTCTTTACCTTTGGAGCGACTTTATAGCGTGCCGAGACCTTCCATTTGGTTGCAGTCTCCTTCTTTTCAAGGGGGGCGACTTCTTCGGCAAAAAGTCCAAAAGCGATCATTGCAAGGGCTGTTGTAAGTAATCTTTTCATCTCGAATTCTCCGTTGTCTTCATTTCTGGATGAGCCCGCTTATGGGCGGGCTTATCGTTTTTTTACTTGTAAATCTCCTCGATATTGAGATTCAATCTGAAGAACTTATACTTTTGAGGTAATGTTCCTTGGAAGGTAAACGGAGCATTATCGACATCAAAGGTAATATCTTTGACTTCATCTCCGATTGGCTCGAATGGCCCTGCGGGGCTTTCAGAGCCAAGGAGCAAGGTACTTACAGATGATGTTATCTCCTGAACTGCCGACTTGGTTCCTTCGTCTGACTCTGCCACGACTTCAAATGTGCCGATGAATTTTCCGTTCGCAATATTGAATGATGTGAATCTGCAATTCACATATTCAGGGGCAACTGCCGAGGCATCAATGCCAAAGGCGGCTGCATTATTGAGGGTACGGATTGAAAGCAGCTTTGTCAAGATAACGCCGGGAGATTGCTTTCCGCCTAACGGCTGATAGAAGGTTTCGCCGCAGCAATCCCAAGCAAAGTAGCCGATAACATTATCGAGAAGTTCAACTGAGTTGATATTGCGATTTACAACGCGCAATGCCATAATGCGTTCAGCGGCTGGAACGCTATCAACTGATGATGCCATTGTCACATCTGAGACGCCGAAGACTACCCGTGCTCCGTTGACCTTGCCGGCGAAGGCCGATACGGGCAATGCAACCTTGCGGTATGTTGTGTTGCCGTATACCTCTGTTGTGCTTAATGGGTCGATTACTGTAGATGGATCGACGAGGTACGAGGTGCGGACATTTTGGCTGTTTACACGGTCGGCAAAGAGGAATCTTGGATTCTCAAACGCCTCAGCATATCCTGCGTAGCCCGGGAATGCTATTTGAGCGCAGAACCAGCCGTTCTTGTTCTTTGCATACTTCCAGGCAAAGCCCGTTTTGGGAGCCGGCTGGAATGTGGCACTATATGTGCTGTTAGTCATTGCGACGAATGTGTAATTCGTTGTTGATGTAAATGGACCATTCCCCGCCTGCGTACCATAGATGCGGAAGCCCTCGTTAGGTACAAAAGCGAGATCGACATTTGCACCGCCATTGATGGTATATGTTGTGATTGAGCCCGCGACTGCCGCCTCTAGAGGAATGGAGTTGGTAAGAAGGATTACATTACCCCACTCTCCCTTGCCTTTCACTGTCTTCGAAAGGTCAATCTTTAGTTCAACCGTTGGAGGTAGCACAACCGTCAATGTACCGTTGGCAGTCGTTACATCATAGTTGCCGGCCTTGGTGTTACCATTCAAGGTGTAGGTGAAGCCGTTTTCGCTTGTTCCGACATTAGTCTGTGACCCGGTGAAGGTGTAAGTTGCGCCTTCACCATCTGCAAAGCCGTCACCACCGACCGTAACGCTTTCAGCTTTCAAGACTGTACCGTCATAGACCTTGCTGTCGCTTGCGGAGGTTAGCGTTACAGAACGCTTTGCAATCGACCACTCGGCAGTCTTTGTGCCGGCAAAGTTACCCGTGGCGGTAATCGTTAAGGTGTAAGTTCCTGCGTCTGTCGCCTTATTGCCGGTTACGATGTAATTCGGTATTGCTAAGCCATCATACGAAAGCGCAGCAATCGTCACCGTTTTTTCAGTACCATCATACTTGGCATTATCACCATCAAGTCTTATAGACCACTTTGATTCATCTGTTGCACCTGATGCCGTAACTGTAAGTTTACCGTTGGCAGTCGTTACATCGTAGTTACCTGCCTTGGTGTTACCATTCAAGGTGTAGGTGAAGCTGTTATCGCTTGTGCCGACATCGGTCTGCGAACCGGTAAAGGTGTAAGTTGCGCCCTCGCCGTCTACAAAGCCATCACCACCGACCGTAACGCTTTCAGCCTACAAGGCCGTGCCGTCATAGACCTTGCTGTCGCTTGCTGAGGTTAGCGTTAAAGAACGCTTAGCGATAGACCACTCTACACTCTTTGACCCGGCAAAGTTTCCGCTTGCAGTAATCGTCAATGTATAGGTTCCTGCGTCTGTCGCCTTATTGCCTGAAATGGTGTAATTCGGTATTGCTACGCCATCATACGAAAGCGCACTAACTGTCACAGTCTTTTCTGTGCCGTCATACTTGGCATTATCCCCTTCAAGCGTCACAGCCCATTTCGAGCCATCTGTTGCAGCAGAGGTTGTAACGGTGAGCGTACCGTTGGCAGTCGTTACATCGTAGTTACTAGCCTTGGTGTTACCATTCAAGGTGTAGGTAAAGCTGTTATCGCTTGTGCCTACATCGGTCTGCGAACCGGTAAAGGTGTAAATTGCGCCCTCACCGTTTGCGAAGCCGTCGCCACCCACAGTTACGCTTTCAGCCTTCAACGCCGTACCATCATAGACCTTACTATCGCTTGCCGAGGTGAGTGTTATTGCACGCTTGCCGATACTCCACTTAGCCGTCTTTGACCCTGCAAAGTTACCGTTTGCCGTAATCGTCAATGTGTAGCTTCCTGCGTCAGTTGCCTTATTGCTGGTTACGGTGTAATTCGGTATTGCTACGCCATCATACGAAAGCGCAGTAACTGTCACAGTCTTTTCTGTTCCGTCATACTTGGCATTATCACCTTCAAGTCTTATAGACCACTTTGATTCATCTGTTGCACCTGATGCCGTAACCGTCAATGTACCGTTGGCAGTCGTCACATCGTAGTTACCGGCTTTGGTATTTCTATTCAAGGTGTAGGTGAAGCCGTTCTCGCTTGTGCCGACATCCGTCTGCGAACCGGTGAAGGTGTAAGTTGCGCCTTCGCCATCTGCGAAGCCGTCGCCACCGACCGTAACGCTTTCAGCCTTCAAGGCCGCGCCGTCATATACCTTGCTGTCGCTTGCTGAGGTTAGCGTTACAGTGCGCTTTGCAATAGACCACTCTACACTCTTTGACCCTGCAAAGTTACCCGTTGCGCTAATCGTTAAGGTATAGCTTCCTGCGTCCGTTGCCTTATTGCCTGAAATGGTGTAATTCGTAATAGCAAAGCCATCATACGAAAGCGCAGAAATAGCTACAGTCTTTTCTGTGCCATCATACTTGGCATTATCACCTTCAAGCGTTACAGCCCATTTCGAGCCATCTGTTGCAGCAGAGGTTGTAACGGTGAGCGTACCGTTTGCAGTTGTTATATCGTAGTTATCTGCCTTGGTGCTTGCATTAAGCCTATAGGCAAATGTATTTTCGCTTGTGCCGACATCCGTCTGCGAGCCGGTAAAGGTGTAAGTTGTGCCCTCACCGTTTGCGAAGCCGTCACCACCCACAGTTACGCTTTCACCCTTCAAGGCCGTGCCGTCATAGACCTTAGTCTCGCTTGCTGAGGTTAGCGTTACAGAACGCTTTGCAATCGACCAATCGGCAGTCTTTGTGCCGGTAAAGTTACCCGTGGCGGTAATCGTTAATGTGTAAGTTCCTGCGTCAGTTGCCTTATTGCCAGAGGCTGTGAAGGTTACAGGAAGACCCTTATAAGTTACACTACTTACGGCAATCTCCTGCTCTTTACCGTTGTACTTGGGATTTGCGCCAAGAGTTATTACGGCGTCGGCCGAAATATCAGCCGCAGTAACTGTAAGTTTACCGTTGGCAGTCGTTACTTCATAGTTACCTGCCTTGGTGTTATTATTCAAGGCATAAGTAAAGCCGTTTTCGCTTGTGCCGACATCAATCTGCGAGCCGGTAAAGGTGTAAGTTGCGCCTTCGCCGTTTGCGAAGCCGTCACCACCAATAGTTACGCTTTCAGCCTTCAATGCCGTGCCGTCATAGACCTTGGTATCGCTTGCAGAGGTAAGCGTTACTGCGCGCTTAGCGATAGACCACTCTACACTCTTTGACCCTGCAAAATTACCGTTTGCCGTAATCGTCAATGTGTAGCTTCCTGCATCTGTCGCCTTATTGCCAGAGGCTGTGAAGGTTACAGGAAGCCCCTTGTAAGTTACACTGTTTACGGCAATCTCCTGCTCCTTACCGTTGTACTTGGGATTTGCGCCAAGCGTTATTACGGCATCAGATGAAATATCAGCCGCAGCAATCTCTACCCAACCATCTGTCACATTGTATGTAACTGCAAAGTTACTATCATTATTGACAAAGTTAGCCTTGGTAAGTCCCATAGTGGTTTTACCTGCATCAGTACGACTTACCTTGGATAAACCAGTAAATACCGTCGACTTAGCAATATCATAAAGTAAATCTTCCGATTCGATATCGTATCCCTCAACACTCTTACTAGTGCCATCGTAAGTGTAGCTTTCAGTCTTACCCACGACTGAAACTGTTACAGGACGATTTGTCACGGAAATTATCGCTGCATGTATAAATGGCTCAAAGTTGGCTGCACTTACGCGATACCAAATGATTCGTTCTCCGACATTTGTTACCATTGGAATAACTCCATGCCATGGTAGTTTAGGCTCTCCTAAACCACCATTTCCAGTACCGAATGTATCTGCAAACTCCAATACAATCTCGCTATTTGACATTGCAGTCTTAAATGCAGCAACTATCGCATTCGTATCTACTGTATGTCCTAATGAATCATACATTACTGTTGTATCAAACTTAGAGATTCCTCCGGATGGAATTGTACCCAAACCAGGCTCTTCATCGCCACCAAGCCCCGCAGCGGTAACAATCAATGTACCGTTGGCAGTCGTTACATCGTAGTTGCCGGCCTTGGTGTTACCATTCAAGGTGTAGGTAAAGCTGTTATCGCTTGTGCCGACATTGGTCTGTGACCCGGTGAAGGTGTAAGTTGCACCTTCACCATCTGCAAAGCCGTCACCACCGACCGTAACGCTTTCAGCCTTCAATGCCGTGCCGTCATAGACCTTGGTATCGCTTGCAGAGGTAAGCGTTACCACACGCTTACCGATTGACCACTGCGCCGTCTTACTACCGGTAAAGTTGCCTGTGCCAGCAATTGTCAAAGTATAGTCCCCTGCATCAGTTGCCTTATTGCCAGAGGCTGTAAAGGTAACAGGAAGCCCCTTGTAAGTTACACTACTTACGGCAATCTCCTGCTCTACGCCGCTATACTTGGGATTTGCGCCAAGCGTTATTACGGCGGCGGCCGAAATATCCGCCGCTGTAACTGTGAGCGTACCGTTGGCAGTCGTTATATCGTAGTTGCCAGCCTTGGTGTTATTATTCAAGGCGTAAGTAAAGCCGTTTTCGCTTGTGCCGACATCCGTCTGCGAGCCGGTAAAGGTGTAAGTTGCGCCTTCGCCGTTTGCAAAGCCGTCACCACCGACAGTTACGCTTTCAGCCTTCAAGGCTGTACCGTCATAGACCTTAGTCTCGGTTGCAGAGGTTAGCGTTACTGCACGCTTGCCGATAGACCACTGCGCCGTCTTTGACCCGGCAAAGTTACCGTTTGCCGTAATCGTTAAGGTGTAGCTTCCTGCGTCCGTTGCCTTATTGCCGGAGGCCGTATAAGTTACAGGAAGGCCCTTATAAGTTACACTGTTTACGGCAATCTCCTGCTCCTTACCGTTGTACTTGGGATTTGCGCCAAGAGTTATTACAGCGTCAGATGAAATATCAGCCGCAGTAACTGTAAGTTTACCGTTTGCAGTTGTTATATCGTAGTTCCCCGCCTTGGTGTTACCATTCAAGGCGCAAGTAAAGCCGTTCTCGCTTGTTCCGACATTGGTCTGCGAACCGGTGAAGCTGTAAGTTGCACCTTCGCCATCTGCAAAGCCGTCACCACCGACCGTGACGCTTTCAGCCTTCAATGCCGTACCGTCATAGACCTTAGTCTCGCTTGCAGAGGTAAGCGTTACTGCGCGCTTGCCGATATTCCAATCCTTACTGACAATTCCGGTATAATTTCCTTTACCCGTGAATTTCGCCATCGCAACTCCGGCGTCGACATTATTATTGTATGCGACCGAAATATCGTCAGCTGTAATAATCGATGGTGAACCGTCAGTCAATGTAAAGGTTGGTTTCTTCTCTGTTCCATCATAGAGGCAATCCGATGCCTGTGTTACCAGTGTTACATTGTCGGCAGTCAATGTCTTTGGTGTGATACTAAAGACAACCTTGCCATAGTAAGGTTTGTAGTTTGGTGAAACAAACTTGAAGAAGACATCTAACTCACCTTGTGAGACATTGGTCAGTGTTGGGGCTGCATCGCCATACGCGCTCTCATCACCGCTAACAAGGGCCCAAGTCAGTTTATAAGCCTCACTGAAAACAGGACTGAGCTGAACCTTTTGAGCCATACCGTTAAATACGCGCTTGCATGTCAATATGTCGCCGCCAAAGACGACTGACGCGTCAAGAGTCGCCGGTGTAATGCGAAGCCAACCATATTCCTTTGTAATGATATAGTTGTCTGACTTTGTGCCGTTTATGAAGGTATAATCAAAGAGGTTTTCCATGCCTCCGACATCGGTTAGGGCTCCTGTGCAAGTTGCTGTATAGCCTTCTCCGTTGACGAATCCTAATGACCCATCCTTAACGAGGACTTCATCCTTCTTGAGGGGGCTTCCATCATATACCTTTTCTGCGGCTGAGGATATAAGCGTTACCGGGCGTGGTTTAATCGTTACGACTGCACTACCAGTATAAGACTCATAGTATTTCGCCGATATTGAATAGTAGACGGTATATGTACCGGCATCTCTGAACAACGGTGCTGCTTCGGATGTAATAGCATCCGATGATATGCCGTAACTTACCGTTACCGGAGATGTAAGCAATGTCGGAGGTGCAACTGTGATTGTGTGACCTTCGCCATCGTATGTGAACTCTCTCGAGAAGTTACTTCCATCAACAACCATCTTCGCCTTGGTAACAGAAAGCATTCCCGGATACCAGACTAGTGTGTAATTTGACGACACATCGGTTGTTCCATTGCGGACTACCTTTACTGATGTAATGATATTTGAAACGATACCATTACCAAGATGTCCATCTTCTGGGGTTGTAATCACAGACTCTTCACTGAATGTAACTACCAGTTCATCTCCTGGCTGGAGCTTGTTGCCGTTTTCAACTGTATAGGTGTGTGAAGAATGCTCTGTTCCATCATAGACCCATGTTGCGTCGTTTGCGGTAACGGCGATTTCATCGGCACTTGCACGAATGGTTAATGAGCCATTATTGATGGCTATATCATAGTTTGAGGCTAATGTACCTTCCTTTGCTTCATAGTCGAAGGTAGAATCTATGCGTCCGCTATCAGTAATTGAAGCGAAGTTAGAGAAGATAAAACCTTCTCCATTGACAACTCCATCAACTTCAATTTCGCTGCCGTTAAAGGTAAGTGCTGTGCCATCGTATGGTTTGGCCTTTGTTGGCGATGTAAACTTGAGAGGACGCTTTGCTATGGCTACATTGAGTGTGCCTGTATAGCTATGATAATAATCAGCGTCTACTGTGAAGCCTACCGTATAATTTCCGGCATTGACGAATTCGGGCGCGCTATCACTCCAAACTCCACTATCTCCAAGTGAATACTTAATTGTGGCTGGTTGCAACAATTCTGCACCGACTGCAACCTTTGATGCTATGCAATCATAGGTCTTTGAGATATCGCCTATTCCCGAGAGATTATCTGTCTGTATCGTTGCATTTGTGACTTGCAATGAGCCTTCATAGACAAATAAGTTGTAGTTGCGGGTACGGTCGGCACCTGTTGCTCTATCGACAATCTTTACATACTCAAAGCGATTTGAGACAATGCCATTACTTGCTTCTCCCTCATCAGGTGTAGTAATAACGGAATCGTCAGAAATCTTTGCTTGTAATTCATGATCTGACAGTAACTTATCGCCATTTATGACCGTCCATGACTTCAACGAATGCTCGGTGCCGTCATAAGCCCATATTGCGGAGTCGGCAGTCACTGAAATTTGATCGCCGCCAACTGTAACCTTTAAGGTTTGGCCTCCAACGACTGTTACATCGTAGTTTGACACCTTGGCAGTTGATGAATCTCGATAGCTAAAGGTTGCTGCAATCTCACCGACTTCGGTGATTGATGCCATATTGTAATATTCAAAGCATTCGCCGGGAGCATAGCCACTGCCGCTTGCTGTAATATCACTTCCCTTTACTTCAAGTGGGAAGCCGTCATAAGGCTTATCTTTGGAGGCTGCCATAAGTGTAATTGGGCGGTGAGTGATTGACCATTCAATTGGCTGTGGTGCAACCGGAGCTTCATAATTGAGTTCATCATACTCCAGCACAACACTTGCCGTATATGTTCCTGCATCTACTGCGCTGTTTCCTGTTAATTTAGCTGTGACACCGCTTGGAACGCCAGTAAGAGCAACGCCATGCTCTGCGCCGTCATACATCCATGTCACTGCACCCATTGCGACATTCCATGCAATGCCTGTACCACCAGACTCTTGTCCGGGATATTTCGCCTTTGTAACTGCAAGCGTACCGTTGGCAGTCGTTACATCGTAGTTACTAGCCTTGGTGTTACCATTCAAGGTGTAGGTGAAACCGTTCTCGCTTGTGCCGACATCCGTCTGCGAGCCGGTAAAGGTGTAAGTTGCGCCTTCGCCATCTGCAAAGCCGTCACCACCAACCGTAACGCTTTCAGCCTTCAAGGCTGTACCGTCATAGACCTTGCTATCGCTTGCAGAGGTAAGCGTTACTGCACGCTTGCCGATAGACCACTTAGCCGTCTTTGACCCGGCAAAGTTACCGTTTGCCGTAATCGTCTATGTGTAGCTACCTGCGTCCGTTGCCTTATTGCCTGAGCCTGCGAATGTTACAGAAAGACCCTTGTAAGTTACACTGTTTACGGCAATCTCCTGCTCCTTACCGTTGTACTTGGGATTTGCGCCAAGAGTTATTACGGCGTCGGATGAAATATCAGCCGTTGTAACTGTAAGTTTACCGTTTGCAGTCGTTACATCATAGTTATCGGCTTTGGTATTTCCATTCAAGGTGTAGGCGAAGCCGTTCTCGCTTGTGCCGACATCCGTCTGCGAGCCGGTAAAGGTGTAAGTTGCGCCTTCGCCATCTGCAAAACCGTCACCACTGACCGTAACGCTTTCAGCCTTCAATGCCGTGCCATCATAGACCTTACTGTCGCTTGGGGAGGTTAGCGTTACAGTGCGCTTCGCAATATTCCACTTAGCCGTCTTTGCTCCTGCAAAGTTACCGTTTGCCGTAATCGTTAAGGTATAGCTTCCTGCGTCCGTTGCCTTATTACCGGAGGCAGTATAAGTTACAGGAAGGCCCTTATAAGTTACACTACTTACGGCAATCTCCTGCTCCACGCCGCTATACTTGGGATTTGCGCCAAGCGTTATTACGGCGTCGGCCGAAATATCAGCCGCAGTAACTGTAAGTTTACCGTTGGCAGTCGTCACATCGTAGTTCCCTGCCTTGGTGTTACTGTTCAAGGTGTAGGTGAAGCCGTTTTCGCTTGTGCCGACATTGGTCTGTGAGCCGGTGAAGGCGTAAGTTGCGCCCTCGCCGTTTGCAAAGCCGTCACCACCGACCGTAACGCTTTCTGCCTTCAATGCTGTGCCGTCATAGACCTTAGTCTCGGTTGCAGAGGTTAGCGTTACTGCGCGCTTCGCAATACTCCACTTAGCCGTCTTTGACCCAGCAAAGTTACCGTTTGCCGTAATCGTTAAGGTGTAGCTTCCTGCGTCCGTCGCCTTATTGCCAGAGGCTGCGAATGTTACAGGAAGGCCCTTGTAAGTTACACTGTTTACGGCTATCTCCTGCTCTACGCCGCTATACTTGGGATTTGCGCCAAGCGTTATTACTGCGTCAGCTGATATATCAGCCGCAGCAACTGTAAGTTTGCCGTTAGCAGTCGTCACATCGTAGTTACCTGCCTTAGTGTTATTATTCAAGGCGTAAGTAAAGCCATTCTCGCTTGTGCCGACATCGGTCTGTGAACCGGTGAAGGTGTAAGTTGCGCCTTCGCCATCTGCAAAGCCGTCACCACCGACCGTGATACTTTCTGCCTTCAATGCTGTGCCGTCATAGACCTTGCTATCGCTTGCAGAGGTAAGCGTTACAGTGCGCTTTGCAATAGACCACTCTACACTCTTTGACCCGGCAAAGTTACCGTTTGCCATAATCGTCAAAGTATAGTCCCCTGCATCCGTCGCTTTATTGCCAGAGGCCGTATAAGTTATAGGAAGGCCCTTGTAAGTTACACTGCTTACGGCAATCTCCTGCTCCTTACCGCTATACTTGGGATTTGCGCCAAGCGTTATTACGGTGTCGGCCGAAATATCAGCCGCTGTAACTGTAAGTTTACCGTTGGCAGTCGTTACATCGTAGTTACCAGCCTTGGTGTTACCATTCAAGGTGTAGGTGAAGCCGTTTTCACTTGTTCCGACATTGGTCTGCGAGCCGGTAAATGTGTAGCTTGCGCCTTCGCCATCTGCAAAGCCGTCACCACCCACAGTTACGCTTTCACCCTTTAATGCCGTACCGTCATAGACCTTAGTTTCGGTTGCAGAGGTTAGCGTTACTGCGCGCTTCGCAATGTTAATCGTAGCTGAATTAGTCTTAGTGATATACCCTGGCGCTGAAATTTCACACCAAACCGTCTTAGTACCAACATCTGTTAATGTTGGCATCTCTAATGAAAACTCGCCATTCTCACTGGTTGAATACTTTATAACAGCACCATCAATCTTATCCGAAACCGATGCGGTAATGCCATGGCTTAATCCATCATACTTGCCAGTATAACCGTCAATTGAAACATCTCCATCAGGAAACTCAACGCTCAAACCTGCGACCACAAATGTTGCCGTCTCAACCTTGCCGGCAATGCCTTTCGTGTATGTCGTATGAGTTAGCTTATATGTGCCATTTTTTGTAACACGCCACTCCATGTCTCCCTCGCCGGTCAAATCCTCGGCAATTGTGACACCATCCTGAGCAATCGTCACAGTCGAATTCTCATCACCATCCCATGTAGAGCCAAAGGTTAATGTCTCTA
>JAZUMF010000018.1:0-8001 GCA_045603485.1 Kiritimatiellia bacterium
CATACGGATCCTTCGGCCATGAATTCGCCGCCCAGCGAAGGAATCCGTCAAATCCGAGCATCACCGGATATGCGCCAAGATAAAATCCTTCAGCGGGATGACTGAACATGAACGTGTTGGGCGTCAATGCAGAGCCGCAGACATAGAACGTCGTTATAAAGCCTTTTTCACGGCGGGGCTTTAATTCGGAGAGAAAGTGGTCGCGGAGATGGATAAATCCCAGACAGAAATTCTCTATCTGGATATCCGCGAAGAGCGAAGGCTTTGTCTTACCGCAAGCCGCCACCTTGAGCCCAGGAGCTTTGGCCTGAATGAGATTTACAATCTTGCGCACATCATCCGGACCGCGCTCGTCCATCGCAATGTAGGTATCATTGAACCAACCCTTCTTCTTGAGATGCTTGGCGAAATCCACAAGGAACGCCCCCCAATAATCCTCAAATTCTGGCGTGCCGGGCAGCATCTTGACACGATACGACTTTCCGCTCTCATCCTTCCATGTCACGCGATACCCCCAAGGGCACATCGAGTAGCAATGAATGTCGCGCCCCAAGCCGCACTTGCGGCCAAACTCCACATACTCATCGAAAACAGTGTAGTCGAACGCCCATGTGCCATCAGCCTTTTTCACCCTCTCAATCATCGTGTAATAACCGTCATAGCACTGATGATTCCAAGGAAGATCAAGAAGCGTTACCGTAAGGGCCTTGCAGCCGCATTCGGCAAGAGCACGATAGATTGGCTCCATTCTTGCATAATGCTCTTTTGAAAAAGGTTTGATATTAAAGTATCGAGAGACCGCCCAGGGATGCTGCCAAAGATCAAGAAAATACTTCCAGTCCTTGGCAGGCGGGAGTATGCGGTCGACAATATTCAATTCAAAAAAATTGCGCTTACCGTCGGATGCGGCAAGTTCAAAAACCCTCTTCGCCGACTTGGCATCGGGAGAAACGGAAACCTTAATCATAGAGGGGTTCTTTTTCTCCCCCTTCTTCCAGGGTCTGCACACGTCAGGAACGCTTCCCTTGCCGATGACAACGTTCTTCTGGACAGGATTGACAAGATCATACTTCACTTCATCTACACTAAGAAGCTCTAATGTAACATCCTCATCCGTCGCTTTGCCGTAAATTGCAGGCGCTTTATCCTGAAGATCCTTCGGGATATCAATATATGCCGTCTCGCCGCGCCACAATGATGCCGAGAAAGAATTGACATCTTTTGGCGCAGAGGCAACAGGTTTTTTCTTGGCGGATACGGGCTTTGGAAAAGCGCCGCCCTTCATGGTGAAGAACGCATTTGCCCAATCGCCATGATCTCCTTTATTCCCGTCACCGCAATTCTCAATAATAAGTTCAACAGACTTTGCACCGGCAAGATCGACCTTTACATGGACCGGTTCCGTATCAGACGTCATATCCGGCGACTTGAACTTGACCCAGCCATCCACCACGATGAGAAAACTCACGCTCCCCTTGCCCGCACCGACTTCAGCATCAACGCCGACATCCGCTTCAAATGCAACAGCCTTCCCGTCCAAATCGAACGTTGCAATGGACGGTGCGTGAGTACCAACACCATGCGCAAACTTGCGAGTCCCAATCGTCAATGAATTACCGCCGACAGAAAGCCTATCTTGCGTCGTTCGCCACCCGGATGTGATTTTCTTCGCCGGGATTTCATCCATCCAAACTTTACAATTCTCTTCCGCCCATGTGCCACCTGTCACAAACAAAAGTGCAATTGAAAGGATAAAGGAAAATACACTCCCAAACCTCCCGCTCGAACTCCATCCTCCAACTCTTACCTCTTCACTCTCAACTCTAAACTTTAAACTATTACCCCTCCCCCGAAGGTTTTTGCAAGTTACAAGGCTCATGAGCTTATCCTTTCCGGTCTTTCATTCAAAGTTAAAGTTAATCAGCATTATCAGCCATTGTTTGACACCATTCTACCAAAATATCATAACGATGGAAAGCGAAAACTCCTATCAGGGCCAATTGCAGAAAACTGTCATGGGGGAGAATGGGGAATGGGGAAAGAGATGATATAAATTAAAATACATCATTATGAGTCCCGGTGCGGGTCAGCGAAAGGACGAGAGAGTTCTCGTTCTTGTAGTAGATGAGAATCCAATCGGGCTCAATGTGACAGTCGCGATGACCAGCATAATCTCCGTGTAGAGGATGGTCTTTGTATTGCGGAGGCAGTTCACGTCCCTCTCGTAGAATGTCGATTACATCGAGGAGTTTGTTCATGTCATAGCCGCGCTTTTTGAGGAGTTTATAGTCCTTTTTGAAACGGGTGGTGTATTTGACTTCGAACATTGTTTACGACTCCAGGCTGGCTACGAGGCTCTCACGGTTAGCAAATGATGGGACGGTGGGGTCGTTCGCAATGTGTTCAGCTTCTCTCATGGCGGAAAGAGTTGTTCGATTCGTGATGCCACGTGAAATTGTGAAAGGAATCGCCTGTGCTCTTACGGCTTGACGAAGAAAGATGTTGAATGCCGTTGAGATGGACATACCGAGATCTTCAAAAAGTTTCTCGGCTTCACTTTTAACGCTTGCATCAATTCTGACGGTTAAATTTGCAGTAGACATAGTTTACCTCCAATTAAAACACTTGCATTATAGCATTTTAACGAGTGCAATGCAAGTGCAGACAATGTGCAAATTCCTGTCACGGCAAATTGCAAAAAACTGTCACGGAGGGATGAGTAATGAGAGATGAGAAAGGTGAAGGTTAAAGGTGAAGATGCATGCCGCCTCCTTTCTGTATTCACTACGAAAAGTGTAACAATCCCTCATAGTGCCAATAGAGGTAAAAGCAACGAGCGGACGCTCCAAATCTCTCAGAACTCTAATTGACTCCGGCCACTATCCCGATATCACTTTTGGCGTAAAAGTCGCCGACGGCAATGTCGGATTCGCGAACGACATCTACACCGTGCCTCATTTCTGCGCATTCCTCATAAAAGACTGGCTCTCCAGCACTAATCACTAACCACTAACCGCTATTCACTCTACACCTAAACCTAACGGCCATCTATAGGGCTTCATGCCCTTCTCGGTCTGCTTCTACCATTCGTTTGCCGCATTCTTTGTATTCTGCTTGGACTGTGATGTGATTGGTCGTGCGAGACCGCGTATCGGTTGCGGATCGCTCAATTCCAATTCAATTATGTCAATTCTGTTCTCGCCCTTCTTCAAGAATGGAGCCGGACAATAGAGACTCAACTGCGGACCTATCTTCCAGTAGCGCCCGAGGTTGTGCCCGTTGACGTAGAGCATACCCTTGTTCCATTTCGACATGTCGATGTAAGTATCGGCAACATTGTCCAATTTAAGCAAGGCGCGGAAATGCCCGCCTGCAAATGCGTCCTTTAGCGTACCTTTGGCGGACGCTACCGACTCTTCTGTAAGCGGCAATGTTGCGGCGCGCCAGTTCTTGAGTACAACGCCGCCAAGTCTCACTTCGCCGACGATCCCCTTCTTGTCGAACATCATGCCTTTTCCGAAATTGATGTGTCCCATCGCCTCGACGACAATTTCAAGCTCGACAGGCTTGTCGCGTTTGGGGATGGAGACGAACGGCCTCCCGTTGCGGCGATCGGCAGAATATACGATTGTGGAATCCGTCTCCGCCAAGGCTACGGCGGACAGGTTGTGGAAATATGGAAATAATGTGGAAATTCCCTCAAACCGCTCATTGACAGAACCAAGCAAAACATTGTAGAATATACGCCACAGACTTGAAAAAGCATTACAGGAGAAATCCATGACAACTACATTGCGCATCGACGACAATCTGAAACGGCAGTGCGACATTGTCTTCGAAGAACTTGGACTAAACATGACCACGGCATTGACCGCGTTTCTCAAACAAGTCGTCCGCACTCGCACGATTCCCTTCATCATCGGCGAATATCCGGCAAGCTCTGCGCCATCAAGCAGGCGACAGGATGGACAGTTGTTTTGGGAAGCATTCGAGCGTAGCAGGGCAACTCGCTTCGCCGCCGGCGAGCGCGAATGGACAATGGACGAAATCAACGCCGAAATCGCAGAAGCGCACAAGGCGGGTTCATGAAACTTGCCGTCATAGATACGAACGTCATCGTCGCTGCCCAATTGACAAAGCATGACGATTCGTCGACCCGCCAAGTAGTCAAGGCGGTATTCAACGGCATTGTGACGCCCGTCGTGACCAATGCGATTCTTGCCGAATACGCAGACGTCATGTCGCGCCCAAAGTTCCAAATCGCCCCCGAAGCGGTTTCCGCTGTCGTTGGATATTTCCGCAGACATGGCCGATTTGTCGCGCCGAGCACCTATTCCGCACCTCTTCCCGACGAAAAGGACAGGATGTTTTTTGAAGCGGCGCTTGCTTTGTTCGATGACGACGCCAAACTCGTGACCGGCAACACAAGGCATTTCCCGTCCGCGCCGTTTGTCGTCTCTCCAGCCGAATTCGCCGCATTGCTTGGCTGAGAATGAGTGTGAACTCCAATGGAGTCCCCTTTACTGGTTAATTATTCCTCTATTCCCGCTTTGAAGAATACATTGCCATCCTTTGGAAATAATCTTATCGCCGTGTCGCCTTGCGAAAAATCTTCATCGGCAAGCGCCGTTGAGGCGATCGGCTTTGTGGCATTTGATTTAAATTGATCGAGAGTCTCTGCACCATAGAATTTAAGAGAGCCGTTAATCGCCTGTGAAATTGCTCCAGTGCGGGTCAGCGAGGCCGCCCGTCGTGAGCCCGCCGATGCGCGACTCGGGCGAGACGACGACGGCGGACTTGCCCATGCGCTTCGCCTGCACCGCCGCAGAGATCGCCGCCGGGCTGGAACCGTATATCACGATGTCGCACGTCGTCTCGGCGGAATACGCACAACTCATGGAAATGGCAAGCGCAGCTGACGCAACAAGACGGCGCGTCGCCCGTTTTATTGGTGTTTTCATGGTTCGTGTTCCTTTTTCATGTTACTTTGAAAACTTGATGATGAAGCCACCGCCGGAGGCCATGTGGAAGGACATTTCCTCACCCGCCTTGACGGTCTTAGTCTCGTGGATGTACTTCGCCGGGTTTCCTTTCTACAACTAAAACCTGAACGGGCAAGAATTACCTGATGATAACTATGAAACCAGTAAGCTTGACGATATAGAGCGTGCTGGTGTTGTTGCCATTGTCCACCCACTTGGCGCGGCAACCTTCAACGGGAGGATTTGCCACATCCCCTGTGCCACCCTTGTTCTCGGTCGGAACGGTTAGAACAGGAATACGCTGACCCGCCGCCGCATTCAACTGTGCCTTGGCAATGGCCGACGCGTCAACAGTTATAGTACCGGAAGCGGAGAAACCGTAGTTGACTGTTTGCGCTTTGTCGGCGGACGCCTTCACCTTCGCGCCGTCGGCGAGCGTCAGGCGCTTGAGCGGATCGCCAGGGGTGAGCGTACCCGTTACCTTAAGCCAACCTGTACCACCACCACTAGCGTCTCCTTCATTCGTGAAGTTCTTGACCGTGAGCCGCGAACCGTTTGAAAGCTCCAGTTTGCCATTCACCTTAATGTTAAGTTCGCACTTTTCCCCCAAAGGCGTTTTATTCCGATCCACACAAAGCAAGCCTGAGTCAACGACAATGGTGCCCTCGCCACTTATAGTTGTCGTCGAGATCCAAAACTTTTTGCTGCCCTTAATCGTCAACGTGTGGTTACCGAGGACGAGAGAAGAGTCAAGTCCAAGTGAATGATCGATTTTTACCATCGCATCACCAACGAGAATCAGCTGTGGTATCTGCATCGTGTCGATATCAGAGCCACTATTGGACAGCGTCGCACCCTTTTCAAGGCGCACGGACGCGGTATTGCCAGCAACGCCGTTCAAGTCATACGTCGCGCCGGATGCAACATAAACGAACTGATTCTCTCTGTTCGGCTCCTGACCTTCAAGCACAAGACCTGGCGTGTCGCCGCCGGTCGTCACGCCCGAGACCTTGAGGGTACCGTTGTTGACGTAATAGACACCCCTCGAAGCGTTGTTGAAATTCAAGTATGAGTCTCCCATGCCATTCAAGACAACGACGCCGTTGTTCAAGACGTTGTAGCCCGTATTGGCTGCGGCAAAGGTTATGGTGTCCACCGTGACGGTGCAGCCGCTTTTGACGACAACATTGGGGTTATTGCCCGTGAACGCAAGTTGGCCGACGGTTACGTTCTTGTCAATCGTAAGCGTGTACACGCCGGACGCGGCGATGCGCACGGTCGCGCCGGCGGCAGGTGCGTCGTATGTCGCCACAAGCGCACTCCATGTCGTATCAGCGCCAAGCGCCCACGCCGGGGCGACAAAATTGACCTCGATGCAGTTGCCGTCGATGTATTTTGTCGAATTTTCGTCGCAATTCTTAAGACTGACGTTTTCCAAATCACCTTCGGCAAGCGCGCTGGAGTACTGGAAGACTTCAATGCCTTCGGCATCCGTCAGCTGGCTTTTGCCGTCAATGACGAGTTTGCCGAGAATAGCATTCTTCACCGTCTCTACAGACGTGATGACTTTTGTGCCGAGTTCGATTGTCGTGCCGCCCGTGTAGGAGTTCGCTCCAGAGAGCGTAATCGTATTGCCGCCCTTGAACCTCATCGCACCTGTGCCGCGGATGGCCGCAGGAACCTTGATTGAGAGGTTGCCACTGTCAATCGTGCCGCCGCGCTTATTAACGGCAACCGTCACATTATTGCCGAAGAGGCCATAGTCATGTACGGCATTCGCCTGGAGCGTTCCGCCATTGAAGTTGACAATGCCTGTGCCGTACACATTGACAAGGCGCATTGTCTTAAGGATACCGCCGTTAAGGTTTACCGTGCCGGTCTTGCCGCTGCTAAATCCGACTGCCGTCGTACTGCTTGAATCGACCTCGACAGTACCTCCGTTGATCGTCAACGTTCCGTTTCCTCCGGAGACATTGCCGATCTGGAAGCGGTCATTCTTCACCGCAACATACACAGTGCCAGCATTGACTTCAAGCTCGCCCGGGAACTTGTCGGAGCCAATATTCGTAATGCCGTTCAGCGTGCCCGCGCCATCCTTCACGACCTTCACGTTGCCGGAGATCGTAAGAGAGCCGACCGTCGCCGTATCCCCGGCAGCTACGTTCACATGCAACTCGCTGGGATTCGTGTTGAAGAATTCGATCTGCTTGAGTTCGCAATATGCCGCTTCTGTTTTTATGAACACAAATCTATAGTAGCGGTATGCCGTCGTGTTTTCAAAAGCATACACAACATTGGTCTTGGTTGCAGTGCTACCCCATACATCAGCCACTGAACCTTCGTATGTCCATGTGCTTCCTTCATGAGTATATCGGCCAACGGTCTGGAGCGTAGTCCACTCTGAATCCTCGTAGTTCTTTCCCTCGAATTTCCAGACGTATGGATTTCGTGCAGCACCATTAGCGCCATTATAGATTTTAAACTTGTTTACAACCGTAGCTGCGCCGTCGCCGAAATCATAAACGACTGTGAGAAACTTTCCGTTCGCCAGAGAACCAGAAAGCAATCTGTGGGGATTACCATAATTGGTGAAATCATCATCGAAGAGCGCGGCGTATGAGCCGCCGGTCAATGCGTTATCATCACCACTATCGTACTTATACGTCCCTGTCACTGTTCCCTGTGGCGAGGTGAGGTCGGAGCTTGTGGATGTGATTGTGCCGCTACCGGCGAGAGATGTACAGGTGAGGCTGCAACCGTTGAGGTCGAGCGTGACGCCCTCCTCGACGGTGAGCGCGTCAACCGTTTTGTCTTCGGTTAGCGTCGTACTTTCGGTCACCGTCCAATCTGCCGCCCACGCGCCTTTAACCCCAAATAAAAGCGAAATCGAAAGGATAAAGGAAAATAAACTCCTAAGCCTCCAACTCGAACTCCATCCTACAACTCTTACCTCTTCACTCTTAACTCTAAACTTTAAACTATTACCCAAGTCGGATCGTAGCCATGTCGTTCTGTGAGC
>JAZUMF010000019.1:0-5934 GCA_045603485.1 Kiritimatiellia bacterium
CAAAGACAGATGGATAATGTACCGCCACGGCAACCATTTGAAACGACTTGAAGAAGAGCAGATGATGCTCAAACGCCGCATGGGCGATATCACTCCATTTATACAAAACCTCAAGCAGCGCTTCTCAATCTGGTATCACGCTCACAATCCCAATACAGGCTCCATGTGGGAAGGCCGCTTCTATAGCACCCTCCTAGAAGGCACTGCCCATACTCTTTCAACCGTATCTGCCTACATTGACTTAAATCCCGTCCGAGCCGGCATAGTAGACGACCCCAAAGACTACAAATGGTCAGGCTACGCCTCAGCCCTACGCGGCAACTCCAATGCAATGCACGGCATAGCGCGCATCTACAATCCGGACGCAAAAGTCTCAGACTTCAAAAAATACATAGAAACCTACCGTCAAAAGCTCTACCTAAGCGGCACAGATGTATTCCCAGCCGAAAAGATACAAGAGATAATCGATAAAAAAGGCGAGCTGCCACTGCAAATTCTTTTACGCTGCAAAGTCCGCCACTTCACCTGTGGAGCAATCTTCGGCTCAAAAGACTTTGTCGATGACCAAGTGGCAAAACATAAATATGCCTTCAGCCGCGGTAGAAAAACAGGCGCAAGAGGCATAGGACTATGTAAAAACTGGGATGGCATAAAGCTCTATTCAGCAAGAGACCTCCAAAAATCCCCAGTTTCATTCCAAGGCTAAGAAAAAATCCCGACAAAATACCATCACCTTCAACGGAGCGTATCGCCCCGAATGGGGAGGTGTATCTAAAAATCTCGCCAAAGACCTTTTTTAAGGCTATGGATGCGACTACAGACGCAAAAATGTGCAAATTTTGCCAGTATCCAATACCAACTTCCAATATTAGTGGGGTCAGAGGAGATGTATTAGCTTTGCAGTTTAAGAATATTTGATGTTGTTTTATGAAATGAGAGTATAGATTGAGATATTTCTTAGCATGAAATTTAATTTTGGGCTCAATATAGAAAGTTTACGGCAAGATGTCAAGTGTAATAGTCTGTCTCTTATAAGCCGAAATAGTGTTTTAGGAATTTGAGATTATAGATTGGTACAATTTTGAGTAGGAAGTTAAATCTTGGGTTGAGTATAGCAAGGTGTGGGTGGGATGTCAAGTGTAATAGCCTGACACCTTAGGGCCGTTTTATTTAGTTGCTTATTTTGGTATAATAAAACATTATGGCTATTAAACAAGAACAGTTCAATTTTGATATTTTTCCCAAGGTTGTACCTCAGGATAAACAGGTGACGATTACGATTCGTCCGTTGGGTGACCATGTTGCATTTTCAAAGGATTTGCAATATCGAATTAGGATATTCCCTATGGCAGAGGGGTTGCATGAGGGAATTTCCGATATGTGGCGTCCTAATGACTTCCACTATTTTGTTAAGGTCGATGATGACGGGTGTATTAGATTTAATCATACATTTGTCGGTGAGCAGTCTAATTTGGTTAGGTTGTCGATTGATGATGGCTCTCTTGTCGGCAAGAAGGTTTATGAGGATAATGTCTTTTCGTTGGCACCGGATTTGGTGGGTCTTTATCCATTCCGTGGTGACCTGCATATGCACAGCTGTCGCTCGGATGGTAGAGAGAGTCCTGTTGTTGTCGCCGCAAACTATCATAGCACGGGCTACGACTTTATGGCATTGACTGATCACGGTCGCTACCATTCGTCACTTGAGCTTCAGCGTTACTGCAGCAAGCTTCCGTTGGAATTTACCGTTGTTACCGGTGAGGAGATTCATTTGCCCGGTAATTGTGTGCACATTGTGAACTTTGGCTCTAAGTATAGTGTCAATGGTTTGGTGCGAGAGCTTCCGCAAGTTCAGGAAAAGGGTGAGGATGTTTCCTGGCGCGCTTTGATTCCCGATCCGCCTCCTGTCATCTCAACTGAGGAGTATAAGGCTGAGGTTAATGCCCTTATTCCCGAACTTAATCTTCCAGAGGCTGAAATCGGTGACGCGAAGTTTAGGTATGCCGCCTGTGTTTGGGCGTATCGTCATATCCAGCGTGGCGGCGGCATTGCTATCTATGCTCATCCATATTGGAATGTTGGCGTTTGGCAGCTGCCTGAGTCTTTCACTCGAGTGATGCTTGAGCGTCATGAGTTTGACGCATTTGAAGTTCTTGGCGGCGGCTCTGCCGAGAAGGATTTCCAGCAGAATCAGCTTCAGTCGTCAATGTATTATGCAATGCGCGCAAAGGGTGTTAAGTTTGCTGTGGTTGGAAGCACCGATAGCCATGGCAGCACTTTCTTGAATCCCGCTTCGCGCGTCGCGAGTACATTGATTTTTGCAAGGGAGAATACTCAAGAGTCGCTTATTGAAGGAATCCGTAAGCAGAATACAATTGCTGTTGATACCTTTAGCGGCCATTATCGTTTTGTCGGTGAATATCGCTTGATGCGTTATGCGGTATTCCTGATGGAGAATTTCTTCCCGCTTCACGATGAGCTTTGCTTTGAGGCCGGTCGGGCACTTAAGGAGTATGCGACTAGCGGCAGCGAGCGCGCTTTGGCGATCCTTGAGTGTCTTAACGGACGCCTTGCAGAGCAGAAGAAAAAGTATTTTTACTTTGATTAACTTTTTTAAGTTTAGGTAAGATGACTATGGCAAGGAGAATTGTTCTTTTTTTGAATGTTCTCTTTGCCTTTTTCTTTTTGGCTACAGGGACTTCCGTTGCCTTTGGAGATTCCCTCGTTGTTGCACAATGGAATCTTCAAAATCTTTACGATCCTGATGATGACCCGAAAACGAAGGGTGATGATAGCTACACTTCATCGGGATGGACTAGATGGACTTTTGGTAGGTATCGGATGAAGCTTACAAATGTTGCTGATGTTGTCAGCAACATGAAGCCTGATATCATTTGTCTTGAGGAGATTGAGAATCGCCGCGTGTTGACGGATTTGCAGGAGATTCTTGCAAATGTCTTCAAATGGGAGATGAAGGAAATCGTGCATCGCGATTCTACCGATCCTAGGGCGATCTATAATGCTATTCTTTCGCGCTATAAGCCGACTAATGTTAAGTGGATCAAGGCGCCCGGGTCGCGTCCGTCTGTCTTTGCCCATTTTGAGATAATGGGGGCTCCGATCGTTATTGTTGCCAACCATTGGAAATCGCGTTCGGGCAATGCTAAGATTTCAGAGGCGAAGCGAGAGGTGATTGCCGACAGGGTGCGCGATGAATATCGGAAGCGTTTGGCGAAGGAACCATCGCTTGCAATAATTGTCACTGGCGACTTTAACGATTCTTTTGATGACAGGGTGCCGCTTGAGTGTGGCCCGTTTTCAACAAATATGGTTTCTGTTCTTGAAAAGGGCGATTCGCTTTTTTGTCTGTCGGCACTTCTGCCTGAGGATAAACGGGGAACATTTTTCTATTCGCAATCGCGTAGTTGGTTTTCCTTTGATACGATGAATGTGTCGCGCGGTTTGTTGCCTATGGGTGAGCCGTCATCGCCGTGGGTCGTTGATTTTGGCTCTTACCAGGTTTATGTTGAGGATAGGATGCGGTATGGAGACTTTGGCGCGCCGTACGCTTTTCGCCGCGTAGGTACTAAGCAGGGACATCGTTTTGAATATGGTTATTCGGATCATTTTCCTTTGCTTGTCAAGGTAAAGCTTCGTAAGTCTAAAGCAAAATCCAATTAGTTTGTACAATTCAATTTTTGGCGTTGGTTGAAATGAGTAATAAATACAATAAGTTAGATGAAATGGGCGGCGGAAAGCTTTTGCCGCTTATCTTGCGTTATGCCTGGCCTGCGGTCGTCACGATGACGATGAACCAGTTGTACAATGTCATTGACAGAATGTACATCGGGCAGGGCTGTGGAGCCGACGCGATAGCAGGCTTGGCGTTGACATTCCCTATTATGGGGGCTTTGGGAGCTATTGGCGTACTTATAGGAATGGGGTCGTCAACGATTCTTTCGATAAATCTGGGAGCATCCCGTATGCATGATGCTGAGAGGGCTTTGGGGCAATGTGTCGCCATGAAGCTTCTTTTTGGCTTGATATTTCCACCGTTGATGTATTTCTTTGGCTTTAGACCTATTATTGAGCTTATGGCTGGCGATGGTGCAACGCCGTCAACTTTAGACTATGCTCACCGCTATCTTTCAATAATAATATTCTTCAACATTTTTGCACACCTCGGCTTTGGTCTTTCGGCAACGATGCGCGCAGAGGGGTCGCCGAGGCAATCGATGTACTGCATGATGATTGGGTGTATTACAAATTTGATTGTAGACCCATTCTTCATATTTGATAAAATCCCGCTTGATTTTATTTCGGATGGCGCATATCTGCCCGGTTTGGGCAAAGGTGTGGAGGGTGCTGCATGGGCAACCAATATTGCCATGATGGCGACATGTGCATCTGCACTTTATTATTACCTTTCGAAAAAATCGGTAGTCCGTCTGCGGGCATCGTGCATCCGCATTTACAAGGATATTGCACCAAAGGCTCTATCGATTGGGCTTTCTCCATGTCTTATGCAAATTATGGCGGCGATTATTGGCTTTTCAATGAATTATGCCTTTGCCAAATGGTCTGAAACTCCAGAAGCGGGAACAATTCAAATCAGTGCCTTTGGAATTGTGAATACGGTAATGTTCCTTTTCTTTATTCCTACTCACGGCGTTCAACAGGGGCTTGCGCCGATAATTGGCTACAACTGGGGTGCGGAGAGTTATGGGCGTGTCCGCAAGGCATTGGTGCTAGGCTTAAAGCTGACTGCGCTTACTTGTGTCATTTCTTGCCTTGGTATGGAATTGTTTGCTAAGGCCTTTGCGAGGGCTTTTGCCAGAGAGCCCGATGTCGTCAGTGCGTCTGCTTATGCGATACGCATTGCAAATTGCATGATTTGGACAATCTTTGTCAATGTGTCAGCCACAACCTATTTCCAAGCTGTAGGAAAGCCGCGCGTAGCGATTATGCTCTCGCTTTTAAGGCAATGCTTCTGCTTGCTTCCAATTGTTTGGATTTTGCCTTACTTTATGACAAACCACATACTTGGCGTCTGGCTTGCAATGCCGATTTCTGATGTAGTTGCTCAACTGGCGACAATACCACCGCTCTTAAAGGAATACAAGTTTCTTGTGAAAAAGCAGATGAGAATTACCGTATGATGAATTGAAGTGGGGAAGGGCGGCGCACAGCAGGTGCTGCGGTGACGAATTTTGCATTGCTTACGGAATCGTATTCTGCCTTAATCCAATCGTCGGATGCCGCAATGTTATGAATGCGTATTTCATCGGTATATCCTTCTTCACCGCCAATTGAATATGTAAGAGAAGTCATATAGTTTATATATTTAACCTGAGTTGTTGTTCTGGTTTGTTGCCAGACACCATTTATGTAATAGTCCCATTTTGATTTATTGGAAACTCTTACAGACCAGTGAAACCATCCTGTATGAACATAGTTAGTTCCAAGCTGCATTTCGCCGCCAGCTCCAAACCTTGAATAAAGCTTTTTGCTTTTAATATATAACTGCCATTTATAAGAGGCGCTTCCCGTCGGGTTTATAATAAAAACCTGGCGCGCGTTGTTGGCGGTATTTCCCCTCCAATAACTCCAGCCGGACAACACAAACCCCGTATTTACAAGACCATTATTTACAAGATGCGGTGTTGTAAAGAGATCTATTGAGCCTGAACTTGATAATGAAGCAAGAAAAGCATTACCAACCACTCCGTTATCAACCCTAGAAATGCTCGCATTATTGTAGAGTGCCAAATCAAAATTTCCGGCAGAATTAGCCTGATAATTGGTTGCGACCGGATTGTAAGGCGAATTGAAATGCCATGCGCCAAGGTATTTTGCATTTGTCCATATTGATGTTGAATTTGAATCATCCGGCAAAATACTATGCTTCCAATTCATCGTGAAGGTTGTCGGGCT
>JAZUMF010000020.1:0-7274 GCA_045603485.1 Kiritimatiellia bacterium
TGCACCGATTTTCCGAGAAGCCGGCCGAGTTTCGACTCGAAAAGCCCCGATGCCGTCACGCCTTCGATATACGGCTTTAGCGTCGGAAACGCCGCGGGCAGCGGAAAACTTTTGAGCGCCATCAGCAGGCTTACGCCGAGCCTGTCGGCGTTCGCCTTCGCGATCGCGGCGGTCTCGGCGAGCTTATCGAGATCGATTCTGTACTGCGGCTTCACCTTAGGGCACCTTGACGGGATCGAACGTCTCCTTCCAGGGGAGCCCCTGTATTTCCAATGGGGACAGTCCCCCAAGCTATTTCGGGGTAACTCTATCTCAGCTTGGTTATTACTAACTTCAGCATGAACAATGCCAACGCTGTTGGCACTTTTGTCGGCTAACCCACTAGCAATGCCACAATGGCATTGCGTGGGCACAACTAGCCGACGAATTTGAATCTAATCTTCTTCATCAGTGTTAGTTCTTTCTTTGTTGATTTGTTTCAGGCTACACCCTTACCACCCAGCAAGGGTGCGTTGCCCTCAACATTATTTACTCAAATCCAACATTAAACCTAATTACCACGCCCGTGCGTCCTCAAGATTCGTGTCATTGGGTTTTGTGTTGAACCATGACTTCATGCTAAGGCCGATTGCAAGATTCAACTTTTCACCGATGCGCCCATAGTTTGCGCTCGTCACTTGTCCCAGATGGTTTGTTGCCGTGCGTGTACGGAAGATAAGATACTCGTCATCAGGCAGAAGATCGATTTTTACCATTCGATCATTTTTCCGTTCGATTTCAAGAACAAGCGATTTTGAGAAAACGGCATTTGTATTCGCTTCGTATGCATAGGGGAATTTGCTGAACGGCTCCATTTTCGCTCTGTAGAATCCATCGGCGACATTGGGCATGGACAACGTAAGCTTATTCCAGTAGCTGACCGCCCATCCCTCTTCTGGATGCTCTACCGCCTCATAGAGCAATTCCAAATCGGCATGGCGTCCTTGCCCGTATGGCGGACACCATTGAAACATTTCAAGATCAAGTGCAAAGATCGTGTTTGTTGCGGGGAACGGCCAATACTGACGATGATTCAATTTCATGGACGTTGGTAGATGTTTCTTCTTTAGCGTTGCCGTTGTTTCCACCGTTCCATCAGACCACTTGCGCTGACGCTCTACATCTTTATCGGACAGTGTCTGGAATTTAGGGCTGACCTTGGTGTCGTAATAGCCCTCCTTGCGAATCCAGGCGTATGCCTCGCCAATGCACCGCCCCTTGGCGGAGAAGCAGCCCTCCGCATCGGTTTTGCCGCGCTTGACATCCACCTTTTCAGGTGCGGTGTATAATGTCACGGAGATTGTAGCATCTGGCACGACCTCGCCCACTTCATCAACGACTTTGATTTTCACGTCTACCAACGCGCCATCGATGATCGGACTGTATGCGGCGGCGCAAACGCCGCACAAGCAGGCGGCAAATATCCACAAAAGCGATTTTCTCATTGGTTCAATCCTCCAACTTCAACAATCTTTCGAAAAACTGGATGCACGAAGAAATAGGCGACGTTCTTTATGTCCGAATGAAGGAAACGCCCGCCTAATTGTCCGTCATCTGGTCGTGGCCAAGTGTTTGCCATAAACTCGGTAGAATTCATGTCAAAAGAAGGGATGCGCTTATGCCAAAGATTCGTTCTCCCCGTCGGCGAAGAAAGAGCAGGGATGCCCTGCGCAAGGTGGAAATCCGTTTCAAGGCGTGTGGCGTAGGGGTTGTTGATAGATTCGGGATAGGGATTGAAAACGGTGTTTGTTGCGAACACGGAAGGATCGACAACGGCATTCGCGTCGCTTGGAGACCATACCTTGATACCAAGAGCGTTGCACTTGAAACCCCAGCCCGACCATTCTGTCGTGCCGATAAACCCAAGAAGTGACTTGCGCCCTTTCCAGATTTCCTGTTTGTGCCAGGCATATCGCTCTCCCCAATTCCCTGATGGGCTTACCCCGTTATACCATGCGGGATTTTGCGAATGTGGGTAAAGTTCCAAAACCTCATCACCCGAAGAATAGAAATTTACCGCTAAAGGCACAACGGCGGCAAACCGTCCGCGCCAAGTCAAACGGCTCCTTGCATCTGAGGCATTAAAGAGCTTATGCCAATTTGCCGTCCAACAGGAATTTGTGTAACCTACCCAATCGTTATGAACCAATTTGTTATTTGGACTTTCATCTACAAGCGACGGATCGAACGCCTCCGAAGGAATTGCCGAATTAAGCATGATGAGTTTATCAACCTGCATCCCATAATCCTGAATCGCCGCCGCGGCAACCATCGTTCCTAGACTGTGCGCAATGACAACCTTTCGACCGGGAACACTATTAATGCGCGGAGCAAGAAACGATGCTGTAACAAAAGCATTTGAGGCGTTTATATGGTAGTTGTAAGATGGTCCAATATCTGATTGCCAGGCGACCGGATAAAACTCCATATTCGCCCCAGCCTGATACAAGCCCTTAAACATCACCGCCGCCCAAGCACGAGCATCCTGTTCGCTTACATTCGCACCATGAATGAAAAATACATTTGTTTTTTCCGCAATAGCGGATAGTGACGACAAGAACATCGCAATTGCTGATACAACAAAAGCAATGCGACGAATCTTTGAAAACAGATTATACTGGATATATTTCATTCCTATTTGCCATATATTATAGCAAAAGAGAGGCTTAGAAGTTTAGACCAAGGAATACACGAAATACAGAAATACACGAAAGAGGGGAATGGGGAAGAGGAAAGTGTGGATTTTTATCACAGAGACTCAGAAGCACAAAGAGCCAGCTTTGTACACATCCCCGCCCTGTGCCTCACTGCCTTAGTGCCTTTGTGTTAAAAAAGAAAATGAAAATTCTATGCGGAAAAACTCTAAACTCCAACTAACTCTTCCCCATTGGAAATTGAAAATTAGATGCATTAAAGCTTAATACTTGGCTAATGACAAGAAAAGTGAAATAACGGAAAGTACAAAACTTATTATCACCGTAATCTTCATCCAAAGAGGGATTTTTGTGCTTTCAAGTTTTTTAACACGTATAGAAAGGTCATCTAATCGCTTGTCATGTTGAATATCCTTAGCGTCCTTATCATCCAAGCGTTCGTCATGCCTCTTGTCTTTCTCGTCTTTTTCATTTAATCGCCTATCATGCTCAACATCTTTAGCGTCTTTATCGTTCAAGCGTTTATCATGCTCTTCGTCTTTTGCCGCCTGTCTTTCCAGTTCTTGATCTTGCAACACATTCTTTTCTTTGTTTTTCTGAATTGAATCCTTATTTATAGAAATCAACTCAGCCTGTTCTCGTTGATTTGCACCTAACCTCTCTTGCCTTTCAAGAATATCGCGCTGCTCGTTAAGTTGCATCATTAATGATTCAAGTTCCTGACGTGCTAATTCATTTATCTGTGCCTCGCTGTCGCCACGCAAGCGGGCCTCTAATTCTCTTACTACCACTCTATTTTTTGCCAATGAAGCACATCCTAAGACAAACAAACCACGGAGAACTTTCATAACATCAGAAAGATAATCAAATGTCAACTTCTGTGCTTCAGAAAATGTTTCTATTGCTTTTGCCTGTGCAATACCCGACGTCTGTAATGCTTGAATAACTGCCCGCTCGTGCTTAGCTTTTTCAAAAAGTCCAAATGTAGCTTTTTTATTTTCAGCATTCCTAGCTTCTTCTGCCGCAAGCCGCCCAGCCTTTTCTGAAGCATCAACCTTCTTCGAAAGTTCTTGTAGTTGATTTATGCATTTTTCAATGTAAGATGGGATTTCAGATAGCGTAATCTCAGATGTTTGTTTCACTTCTGGATCAAGTATTTCATTTGTGCTCACGATTGGCAATACAATTTTACGTATTGAGTCAAACATGTTTATCATATCAGTATCCTTTCTGTTTCAGGACAGATACTTTAATCTATCCGCAAGTGTTTTTAAGGTTTCTTTGTTTTCGGTTGAAAATAGACTTCGACTCTGAGAGATGCTGTCAAGACACTTTTGATCATCGATAATATCATGACATAAGGAGTGATAATATTCTTCCATTGCAGCATAACAATCACAAATGTTTTTTGCGGTGTTTTCTGCTGCTATCCACATCTCCCCTTGTTTATAAAGCATACGCGTATTAGTCCATAGAAGGAATTCGTTATTTGCGCCAATAAGTTCACCGCATCTCTTGGTGCGCTTAATTCCCATGCCGATATCCGTTGTAATGGCAATTGCGAAGCGGCCAATACCCACAAAATTAACGCGAAGAATCGTATCAGACCAGAATTTAGGGTTATAAACATTGAACCCATTTTTTATGCCTGAACGAATTGTAGCATCTCCTATATCACAAGCACAGAATGTTCCTACAGATATCGTCATCATTCTTGCGATAGTTCTGTTGTTATAAGGTAGAATTTTTCGCCATTCAATATTTCGGAACCCTTTTTTAGTTTTCACTTCTTGAATAAGTCTGCGAATAAAGTAAACACCCCTAACCAACGCTTCATTTATTATAATTGGCACAGTCTGTTTTTTCAGTAAATTTTTAACAGCCCGTTCTGTTCTATAATCAAATTTACTGCTAGCTCCTTCAAACAAACTATTAAAAACACCGAGGTTTACTTGATTTTTTCCTGTGCCAATCCCATTCTGATATGCTTTTCGTAAACTTTCTGCAAAGGCATTGACCGAATTACCGTCTTTATCTTTAGAGTTAAATATCGGCGCGAGTTCCTTAAGTAAAGACATAAACGATCCTGGAAGTCCTGCGCCTCCATTTTTTGAATGAGAACTTCCTGCCAAGTCACTCATCCAATGGCCTTTTGCATTTGCTATGGTTTTCGCACAAATTATAAACCAATTAACAACTCCGCAAAATAGACGGGAAACAGGCGAATTGCCATACAATTCTCCATAGTCATTTACATCGACATCAATCTCTGGTATCTTAACACCATCGCGATTATGATAAGTAGTTTTGCCTGTAAATTGAACAATAATGCAGCATATTAAACCAACAATAGTCGGATGATGACAATAATCATCAAGATGGTGCGATGATGCGGAGATTTTACTGTTATCAATAAATTTCCACTCATTATCACCAGGAAGAGGAAACTTTTTTTCTAAAAATTCAATGGCACCTTGAAGACCTTTACCATTATCTTTATACCCGCACTTTTTTGCGAATTCCTCAATTTCTTTGTTTATGTCAGCATTGGCCTTGTCTTTGGCACTTTTGAAATTCCACTCGCCAACATAAATTGAGTCTATTATTCCTGCTACTACACCACACACTACCGCAGTAATATAATCTATGCCATCACAATGGTTTGTAAGTCGATCAATTTCATTATTAAGAGATTCTATCCTTGCTTTAATTTTATCGATATGCCTATTTGCATCGTCTATCCCATCTAAGATATCTTGGTGCTGTGAATTTTCTTGCCTTGCACCTGGGGTAATAACTTCAAATTCGACCTCAAATCCTTGTTGCAAATCAGCAACAGCTTCATGTTGAGACTCAATTTTGAACTGTGCGACCTTAATATCGTTTTCTTCTGATTGAAGCTTCATATAAAATGACTTGCTATTGCTACTATCTCATTTGCCGGGATAGTAGCGTTCTCGTTTATACTAAATCATTTACCTGTTGCCACATATTCAACCTGAATGTCCGAGCCGAACATTTCCTTGACGATTTCGTAGTCTGGATCTTTTGTCGCAAGATTGTGAGCGCCAACCGCAGCTGCGGCAGCTGCCGCGCTCCCAAGTGTAAGGACCGAAAGCGCTCCAATTGCCCATCCGCGATTCGCTGTCCTTACACGGCATTTCATACCAGTCGACTCTATGGCCCGCTCAACCATCTCGACTGCCAAAGACTGTTTTCCGGACGGAACGTCAACGATGGCAAACGAAGACTTTTCAGCGATCAATGTTGTAACTTTCGCTTCCAACGACTCCCATCCGTTGAATGTGACGACCTGCAATTTTGTTGTTGCCATTTTTAATTTCTCCTCGCCCTCGTTGTGTTCACTTCCCAAGAGTCGGGCTTGCCCTTGTTCAGTGTCGCCTTACTGCGCTACTGTCAAACACGAATCAAGGGTAAAATAAATCCTCTCTTCGTGTCTTCTGAGAGGCTGTAGGATGCCTTGATAGAAACACGAAGAGAGGCGAAACGCTGTAGCGCTTTCCTCTGCAAGGTGTCGTCTATCTTTGAAACTTCCTACATTTCTCAGAACGATCGCTTTGCAGCTATGCAAATTGTTATGGTGACGAAGCGGTTGCTCCGTCATTTCTCCGTTTTACTGAGTTATTGAGTTCTTCCTTTCATTGGTCAGTTCTGCGGGTTTTGAAAATTATATCTTCGCCAAGATGTCCGGGATGTTGGACTTATCAAGCGATGAAAAAGCGAAACACTTCTTTCCAAGATGATTCAGTGACGCGCCTACGTGAATCAACGTCGTTTTGTCGATAATGAGAAAACGGTCGTGGAAGCGGTCTGAAACCTTGACTGTGAGTGAGTTCGCATACTGCGCATTAAATTGCGCGACATCGACATTGTGAAGCAGCTTACTGCGCGAATTCTTGACAACGACAACTTCAACACCTTTTCTTTTCTGCGCGAGGAGCGGCAAAACGGAATCGGCGAAATACGGGTCGATGATAATCAATTCTTTCTTCGCCATACGTATGAATTTCTTCATCTGCTCGAACGCATCATAAACCTGCCCATCAAAGAATACTTTTTGCGGCGGAAACTTCTTATCCTGCATCGCATCAAGAATTAACTTAAAGCGTTCTTCGTTACGTTCTTGATTAGCATCGTTCTTCGCTTGGTCAGCAATCTGCCGACGGTCAGTAGCTTCAATTCTGGCAAGAAGCGGGGCAATGGATGCAAGAGCTTTGCGCATAGCGACGAAAGCATCCATGATTTTTAGGCTTACTTGAATCGCTGTTTCACTCTTGAGAATTGCAGAAAGCATTGCAATTCCCTGTTCAGTGAATGCATAGGGCATATATTTCAAGTGTTGCCCTTGACCTTTGTTTAAGGTCACAATTTGTGACCTTAAACTTGTCTCTGTACTTGAGCCGGTCACAATTTGTGACCGCATATTTGCAACATCATCTTTATTCAACTGAAACATATAACGCTCAGGGAAGCGTTCGATGTTGCGTTTTACAGCCTGATTCAGGGCTTTAGTCGCAACGCCATACAACTCCGCTAAATCTCTATCAAGCATAACCTGAA
>JAZUMF010000021.1:0-11305 GCA_045603485.1 Kiritimatiellia bacterium
CACAGCGGCTTACGATGTGGTAGTAACCTTCTCCGTCGTTTTTGATTCGTGGCTTACGCATAATTGACTCCTTATTTTTAGATTGTGTAATAAGTATATTTGATATAGAGGATAATGTCAAGTGTAATAGTCTGACACCGCCGAGAAGAGACTCCATGGAGAGCTATTGAAGAATGAATTGTTATTTAACGGTTATAATTGTATTTTGGTTATGATCTCCATCAATAACCCAGGCTTTGCTTTGTGTTGCCTGATATAAGCCTAAAGTACGCTTCCCCGGGTAATCACTGCGGGCGAGCATTGAGGAATTCAGGCTGGATGCCGGTGCAGAGAATGCTTTCCAGCCATCTTTTGCTTTGTAGCGTCTGAGATAAACACGCGTATAATTATCATTATGGTATGGATAGAAGGCGCCGGTCCCAATAGAAGTCGGTGGGGTATCACCAAGATAATCTATTACCGCGCCAGCCGCAAAACCTTCAAATGCATACGAGCCAATTGATCCGCCGCCTTTAATGACAACATGTTCAACAGATTTGCAATACCTAAAGGCATTATTACCAACGGTTGTTAATTTTGGGGCATTAACTGCTTTTATATTTGTTGAAGTAAAAAACTCGGCGGCAATTGATGTCAGTTTTGGGAAAAACCATTGACAACTTAAATTACTGCATCCGCTAAAGGCGGCGTTACCTGTAGATGTTAAATTTGGAAGGTCTGTCGGGGAAAAATCAGAGAGGCTTTTGCAAGATAAAAAGGCTTGTGTGCCTATTGTTGTTATGGCATCAGAAACATGTACCGATTTTAGTGATGTGCAGCTTTTGAAAACATGATTACCTATTGATATCAGTTTTGGTGCGATGAATGATGTAATCTTTGAGCACCCCGAAAAGATTTCTTTGGGAAGTGAAGTCAATACAGGGAAATTCCAATCTCCCTCAAGAAGCGAGCATCCTGAAAAAACCGCAGTTCCAAACGATGTAAAATTTGGCAGAGTAGTTGGAATAAATGTTTTAAGCTTTGTGCAACTTAAAAAACCATTATTGTTAATTGCCGTCAAATCAGGAGAAAGCTCGACTAAAGTGACTGACGAACTGGAGAATGCACCGGTGACAACCTTTGTCGCTTTAGGGGCCCGTACAGATACAGCGGCAGAAGCACTGAACATACCCTCCGAAATGTAAGTTATGGTCGGGAACTCAAAATCCAACGCCATCTTGCTTGTACCATTGAAGATATGGTATCCGATTGTACGGAGTTTTTCCATCCGTGTCGGCGAGAAGGTTTTAATAGCGGAGCATTTATAAAAGCAATTGTTTTGAAGTGTATGGACATTAGGAGAAATAACAACATTTGTCAACGCGGTAGCTTGAGCAAACGCTGATGCGCCAACATTGACGACATCTGGCGCCACAAATCCTGTAATCGCCGTATTTTTACTGAATAAACTGGAACCGACAGCAACGACACGACAGCCTGTATCATCAAAGAGACTCGTAAAGTCCAAATCTCCCGACCCTGCAAGACGAGAAGTAAGAGTTAAATTAGAACCGCTAATGGTTATCTTAAAGCTCCAAACTTCGTTTGAAACTACATTATCAACTGAGTTGCAATACCATGGATTGGCAAATGCAAAACAACTGAAATAAAAAAATGAAATGACGCATAGGCAATATCTAAGGTTTTTCAAGAACATAAAATGAGCTCCTAAATTATTAATACAAAATGAGGAAATTCACATTATTATAGCATATTTTTATTTCAATTCAACTTTAAATTTTAATTACGCTTACAGTTTTTTAGAATAACCTTGTTAATATTGGAAGAATTTTTTTGGATTTGTTTTTTAGAATAACACTTTGTTATACTATTTCGCTATGGATATTTATTTTTTAAGACATGGCGAAACGATGTGGAACCGTGAGAAGCGAATTCAGGGCATAACTCCACATATTGATTTAACCGATTTCGGGGTTCAGCTTGCCGAGATGACGAGAGATGGTATGATTGCTCGCGGACTTACCTTTGATCGTATCTATACAAGTCCGTTGAAAAGAGCTTTGCATACAGCTGAAATTATCTGTAGCGGACTAGGGATTGCTCCAATTCAAGATGAACGCCTTCGTGAAAGGTCTTTTGGTATCTATGAGGGTTGTAAGCTGGGAGCGGGGAATTATATTGACGACAACCTTCGTAAATGCTTTGAAGATCCGGTAAACTATGTTGCCGTGGAGGGTGAGGAATCCTTTTTGGAGGTTGAGGAACGCTTTGCAGGGTTTCTTAATGATGAGCTCATGCCACTTGAGGGTAAGTGCGAGAGTGTTTTGCTGGTTACGCACGGAGCATTTATGCGTTCTGCTATGCGTTATTTGCTGAAGTTTCCACTTGCCGATTATTGGAAGGGAAGACAACCGAATTGTTGCGTTCATCACACTAAACTTGAAAACGGCAAATGCTCTGTCGTTGAGCAAAGTGCCGTTTTCTATGATAAGAAGCTTGCGGATGCTGTTTCTTCGGGATAGAACCGTTTAGCAGGGAATTACAAGCTCTTTGCGGCGACGCATCATTTCTTCAGCGTTTTCCAAAAATAGCACATTCATTTCCATCGCTGCGAGGTCGGCAAAGCGGTCATTATGATGATATGACGATTGCCAGCCCGGGAAATTGATATGCTGCACTTCTAAAATCAAAAGCACATCGCGCTCGATAGCTTTGATTTCTTTCATGCAGCTTGCCCAGTCTATGATGCCTTGACCGGGATGCCAGTGGCATTCATCAATGCCGTCTGTATCGGAAAGGTGAAATGAGTTTATGTAAGGAGCGAGTCTTGCGATTAGCTGCGGCACTTGATCTGTGCGTGGGGAAGCGTGGTTTACATCAAAGCAGATGCCTACACGATTTGTCGAGAAGCCTGCAATGATTTCTTCCAGCTCGTCGGGGGTATTGCCTAGGCATGTGCGGGGAAGATACTCTATATTGATTGAGGTGTTGTACTTTTCCAGATCAGGCATTAGTTCTTCAAGAAATGCCCGTGTTTTACGAATATTTTCCTTGCGATCTGCGTTTTTATCGCTGTCGCTGCCAGCATGGAGCGTGTAGCGGCCAGGATGCGCCGGGGCCCAAGCCTCCATCAGAGCGCGGAAGTTGGCGATTGTCTCATCGATATTTTCTGAGTGAGCGGGAATCCATGCATCGGGGAATGGTATGTGTATGCTCTGTACAGTTAGCTCGCCATCAGCGAATGCAGCGACGGCGGCACGATAATTGTCTATCGGCATCTTTTCAGCTGCGACGACTTCAAAGGCGTGTATCTTAAAGCTTTTCGCGCGCTGAATAAAGATTGGGTCTTGAAAGTATTGATAAGAGAGAGAAAGAGCGTAATGGTACATAAGATTCCTTTTTTAGCTGTGTGTGACAAAATTAGCATAATCGGTTGCATTTAAGCACTCGTTTTGCTATCATTAGTGTACTCGATTTTGCGTTTTCGCATTGAGATATAGGCCAGTAGCTCAGTTGGACAGAGCGACAGATTCCTAATCTGTAGGTCGCGGGTTCGACCCCCGCCTGGCCTACCATTTTTGAGACATTTGGCGGGGGTGATTCCTTACTTTGAGGATTATGCGAGCCCCATCTTTTCAAGATCAATATCGCCGATTTCAATTGGCTTTGCCGTCTTCCAGCCACCACGAGTGAAGTCGGGTAATTCGATAGGTTCGCCGCCTTTTAGGTCTGATTCTGCCGAGCATGGAACGATAGAGCTCCAGCTGGCCAGGTCATAAACATCCATATCAAGCGGAAGCCCATTTTGCAGGCAGTATATCCAACGGAGGTCCATAATGAAGTCCATGCCACCATGGCCGCCGTTTTTCTTTGCCATTTCTCCGAGACGCTTCCAAAGAGGATGTGAGTGTTCTTCTTTGAACTTTGCAAACTCTTCGTCGTTCATCCAATGGCCGTGACCGCCGATTTCTTCCGAGACCTGTCCCGGGACATCAGAAACGAGTAAGCGTGGAGGATAGTCGCAGAAGCAACCCTTTGTGCCTTCAATTAGGTTGATTCGGCTATATGGGCGTGGGGTGCTCATATCGACCTGAAGCATAATTGTACGGCCGCGGGCGGTGCGTATTATTGATGTATTGACATCGCCTGTGCGCCAATCAATTTTGTTCTGCCATTCATCTGCTCCGAATTTGACTTTGGCATATTCTGCGTGTGCGGCGGAGAGTGAAGACATGGAGACAACGCGTTCCATTCTGTCACCTCTGTTCATATCCATGTACATGCAAATCGGTCCTAGCGGATGTGTCGGGTATGTGTTGCCATGGCGATGGATAATTTTCCCAGGTTCCATAAGCCCGCGATTGCGGAAGTGGTTTTCGAGTTGGCGATTTACCAGATTGTGGATGTAGCCACCTTCGGCATGGGTTAAAGTTCCGAGGAATCCTTCGTGTGCCAACTTCCATGCGAACATTTCCGTTTCGCCGTAACAGCAATTTTCGAGCATCATGCAATGGCGGCGAGCCTTTTCACATGTTTCAACGATTTCCCAGGCTTCGTCAATCGTTTGCGCGCCAGGTACTTCAGTTAAGACATGTTTGCCGGCCTTGAGAGCTTCGACTATTGTTTCCGCATGGAATTGGGCAGGAGAAGCGATATATACAACATCAACTTCATCGTCATTGATCAGCCCACGCCAGCTATCGAGCTTACCTCCATAGGTGTGTAATGCTCCGGGCATCTTGGCCTCCTGAGACCACTGCTTTGCCTTTTCGACATTTTCATCCTGAAGGTCTGAAATTGCTGCAAATTCAACTCCAGGAATTTTGGCTATGCGCTTTACGGCATGAAAGCCTCTGTTGCCTACGCCGACAAATCCGATGCGGATTTTTTCCATTGGCGGTACGGCGAAATTAACCATAGTAGAGTCAGACATATTTAATCTCCTTAAATTTTAGGACAAAAGCGGCGACGCCTATCTTGTTTAGGTATTCTGCCATTTTACGACCTTCCTTGACATGGTCAAGACATCCATACGCTCCGCCGGGGCAAATTACGAAGCCCATTGTCGCCTTTGTCGTGTTGGTCGGAAGGTGTATTTCAATTGAAGGCTCGGAAACGAATGTTACAATGCCTTTTTCTGACATTTTTTCGGCAGGCATTTCAACACTAGCATCCTTGACCTCAATCGGCATTTTTCCATCTGGCCAGATTTTGACTGTAGGCAAATCTGCATGCAGAGTGAGCATCCCGAAAGTCGCAATAGTAAGAAAGAGACTTTTCCTTGATAGCATATAAACTCCTTTGGCGCGGTTTCTTTGTAGACGATATGTCAGCGTATTTTGCTAGTGCTTAAAGGTTGGAGGCAAAGTATAAAGGACGCGCTCTACACACATTGCCATGCGGCGATGTCCTTCTGTGCAGGGATGAAGTCGATCTCTTTCGCTATGTGAGAAATATCTTCCATGCGATTCAGCAAGAGGGTATAGTCCGCAAAGTGAATTTAAGTCGATGACTGGAACAGCCCAAACATTTCCAGCTTCCTTTATCACATCAATGTATTGGTCAACATAGAGACCAATCTGATTTGGGAATGACTCCTCCGGTTGAATATTAGTTGGCCCAAATGTCGCAAATCCACGATGAATAGGGGTCATTAAAAAGATTTGCTGCTCAGGAAAGCGTTGCTTCAAAAACGACATCACGATGTTGATGCGTCCGCGAAATGTGTTACCGTCCATCAGCAGCCTGCGTCTTGGCGAGACCATAACCTTACAGCGATTATTGACCTCCTCTTCAACGATTTCCCACCATTCGCCAAGCGGAAGGCTGGCATTAAAGTCATTTGTGCCGGCAAAGATTGAGATTGCGTCAATGTCATCACCGATTTCCTCTGCCATAGTTTGAGCTTGTGTGAAAACACCTGACCATTGGTGACCATTGCGCCCATAGACATACGGCTCTATACCCATAGCTTCTTGAAGAAACTCCCAATAAACCTTTTGGGTTCCAATGCGTTGCTTGTCGGTGATTGAGTCGCCTAAAAACGCGACCTTTTTCCCTTGCCAATCATTAAAGCTGTTCATATCAAAATCCTTTATCTTTATAATATCATATTATTTCGGCAAAAATAAGATTTCAGGAATTCATAAAGGTGCGTATTGATGAAATCGCCATTTCTCCAGCGGCTCTTCCAATATCATATGCCTTTTGCATTTGCTCGGGATTGTGGCATATGCGCGAAATTGGAAGTGGCTCCGATGGCGCTATGCAAAGCGCGTGTCCGTCAGCAACCTGCTTTTCAAGATAAGAAATTGCGTTGTTGTAGCCATGATGACGCATTTTAAGGGACTGATAAATCTTTGGGTATTTGGCAAGGAATGGCTTTGCCATGGGCGTAAACCGCGACGGCTTTTTTCTATATCCGTAGGGCCTGGTTGTTATGACGACATTCTTCTTGAACCCCAAGCCTTCAAAATAGGCAAGTGGGAGTGCATCGGAAAGGCCGCCGTCAAGCAGCGTAAGTCCGTCAATTCTAACCGGGCGTGAAACTATAGGCATTGATGCCGAGGCGCGCATCCATTCATAACAATCCCCACGAGACGAGGTCAGTTTTTTATAGACGGGCTCTCCAGAATTGCAATCCGTAGCAACTAAATAGAATTCGGTAGGATTCTTTTCAAAGGCCTCATTGTCAAAGGGATCAATAACCTCGGGCACTTCTCTATAACAAAAGTCTGCACCAAAAAGGTCTCCAGTCTTGATGAGAGATTTAAGACTGCAATATCTAGAGTCATTTGCGAGAAGCTTATTGTAGCGCAAAGTCCTACCAATTTGTCCGCTCTTATAGTTGCATCCAAAGCATGCGCCAGCCGAGACGCCAATAATGCCGTCAAATTTAATGCCAGCCTCCATTAAAGAGTCCATCGCTCCGGCAGAAAAGAGCCCACGCATTGCACCGCCCTCAAGGACAAGACCAAATTTAACTGCTGATACTTCTGACATATGACGCTAATTTTTTTTAAATTTTTAGGTCTGCAAAATGAGATTATTGTGCAAGACTGATACCTGTGCGATGGGAGTTGTCAACTTACAGGAACAATTGCGAAGCCGTCTGCGATTACAGTACCATAGGATTTTTTTACATCAATCTCAAGAGTGGCACCCAATGTAAGTTGGAATGTGCCTAGCTCAATCCATTCGCCTGTGCCGACTGCCTGATTCCAGTCAATGCTTGTCTGTTCGTTGCCAGAGATAATTGTGATTGCCGTCGAGGAATCGTTTTGGCATTCCCATTTATAGTTGATTTTTCCCATTAGGCGATATTGTCCCGCTTTTTTTACGGGTAACGGGTAGATTACTCTTGTGGCACTTTCAAGCGGTATGTGAACCTTGTCGCCTACTTGTTCTCCGCATTCGCAGAACTTTTCTTTCCATTCTCCTTCGAAGATTACGCCCTTATCTTCGTCGTCTATTATCTGCCAATCGCTGGTTGATGGGTCGGGGTTACCCGGGAAGTCGCCGCCGATGTTTCTTTGGAGTAATGGGATGAGCCCACTGCTCCATATGTCTCGAGGTAGGATTGATTGTGTTTTGCATATTGCCGCCGCTTCACCTGCCGCGACTCCAAGCTGCGAAAGGGTGTTTATGACGCGTGGACCGGCAAGTCCTACATGTGTTGCGCTGAAGCATCTGCCGACTATGAAGAGATTTTCGATGTTGCGAGAGTAGATTGATCTGTAGGGTATCCAATAGCGACCATAGCGGGGTTGGCGGCATGTGGTTAAGAAGTCGACTCCTTCTTTGAAGTCGTCATAGTGGAGATCGACGCTCCACGAGCCTGTGGCGATTGCATCGGGGAACTGTCGTTTCCCTGTGATGTCTTTTTCGCTTAGAATCCAATCTCCAAGGAGGCGGCGGCTTTCGCGTTTGCCGAGAATAAATGGAAGGCAATCCAGGACTCTTCGTGAGTGGGCCGGATTTTTCTTTGCGAGGGAGAATGCTCCGTAGATTGCCAGGAATAGGCGATCGCGGATGGCCTCTCCTTCTTCAATTACATCGCGGTGAATGCCGTATTCCCAGTTCCATTCGCCATTTATGGCTATTTCGCCTTGAGCATAGGGCTCTGCCCAAGGTGCGGAGAATGGAACATCTCTGTTGGCTTCGGCGCTGGTCCACATCAATGAAGCGCCCAGCGTGTCGCTGTCCGCAGTTTCTGGCGCAAAGGATTCGTCGTATTCGTTTTTCGCTTCGCGGCCCATTCTAAAATCCGCTCCCGCCCAAAAGCCTATCCAGCCGTCGCCTGTTGCATCGCAGTAGAGTGGCGCAGAGAAGCGTATAATGCGGCCATGTCGCCAATCGAACGCTGTGACTTGGGTAATTTTGGCATTGGTCTTTTGTACGCTGAAGGCTCTTGTTGAGAGGTAGGTTGTTATGTTGGCTTCATCTTCAACTATGCGCTGCCTGTGAGCATCGGAGAGTACCATATTGGCATCTCGGTTCATAAACCAGCCGCGAAGCTCTTTTACTATCGGGTGGCGAGCCTCGCCTGCAGACCATACTCGAATTTCTGATGAGCCATTGCCGCCAAGCATTGGGCGGTCTTGTACTATTGCGACTTTTAGTCCGCGCCTTGCCGCTGCGACGGCAGCGCTTGTGCCAGGGATGCCGCCGCCGACGATAACGAGGTCGGCTTTGACTTCTTCCGATGGAGCGAGTGAATAATCAAGTGCTCCTACGGGGGTGATTTTTTCTTGCGAAAGGACGATTCCTGCACAGCGTCCGTCAAAGCCATCTTTGTCTATGAGGGATATCTCTGCGGTACCTTGTGGTAGCGTTATTTCTCCGCCATATTCCCATGCCCATTCTGATTGGTCGGCACCGAAGACTTTGTCAAGTGTTCCGCCGTTTATGCGAAGAGTGAAGCGGCCTGCCCCGTCGACCCATTTTCTTGATCTAACCCAGATGTGCCAGTTGCCGCTTTTGGGGATAGTTACCGATGCATTGGCATTGGCAACTCTGATGCCCCTTCCGTGTGCAATCAGGTATGGTGAACCCATAATATCCATAAACTGCACATCCATTCCCCATCCGCCTAGGTTAAACTGATGGGGATGCAGGGCAATGTATTTGTCAGAGTTACAAGAAGAGTTGTCGAGAGAGCAGCTGTAGTTCATTATAAAATTCCCTGATTGCGTTTGAAGATTCCTAGGGCGTCGGCTTTTGCACAGAAGTCAACATAATCGTCTTCGGTGTATGCTTCGTGTGGCGGGCGAAATTGTCCGCAATCAAGGCCTATATAGCGCATTGCCGCTTTGCGGAGGCTTTGCTTGGGGAAGGTATGGCAGACGAATTCGACGACTCGATTTGCTTCGGCCTGAAGTTCTGCCGCCGCCTGGAAATTATTTTGCAGCATCAAATTGTGAATTTTTACAAAATGAGCTGGGATGATATTTTGTACAGTTCCTATTGACCCGGCAAATAGATTGCCAAACGATAACGCCGCTATGGCATGCTGATCACTTCCTGAAAAGAATACAACTTCTTTGTCCAGGCGATTATTCAATCTTTGAATATCGTAGAATGTCGTTCCTGTGTATTTCATGCCTTTGACATTCTTAAGGTCAAAGAAGCGACGATCACTATCCGGATTAACAACACCGCCGTTTGCGTATATGAGGAATGGTAAGTCAGTAGCCTCGGAGATCAGGCGATAGTGGTTGAAGACTTCGGCTGGTTTTTGCCCATAATATACTGGCGGCACACTTGAAACCCAATCGCATCCTGCGTCTGCGGCAGCGCGAGCCAGCTCTATTGCATCGTCTGTATTTATGCAGCCGACATGTGCAATTAGTTTGGCATTCCCCTTTGCCGCTTTGACTGCAGCACAGTAAATCGTAATGCGCTCTTCTTTTGAAAGTAGTAGTCCTTCTCCTGTTCCGCCGGTAAGGTAAAAGCCTTTTATACCGTTGGCAATTCCGTAATCAATCAACCTTGCGACCATCTCTTCGTCAATGCGATTGTCTTTTGTGAAGGGAGTAAAGAGAGCAGTGTAAACTCCAGCCATATCAAGCTTACTGTTTTTAATCATAGTAATCTCCATTATGAGAAGATTATCAAAAAATAAAGGTCGCGACAATGAGGCTTGGTCGATTTTGTGGCGGCGCGTATTCTTTTAACTTTCCTCAATCTGTGCTAAAATAGTCTCTATGAAACCTATTGCGACAGACACCTACAACTTTGAGTTACTGATAAAGAATGGCTATACCTATGTAGATAAGACAGGTATATTCTATTCTCTTATCAACAACACATTAGGCAAACAGTTCTTTCTTGCCCGTCCTCGTCGCTTTGGGAAGTCGCTGTTGGTTTCGACCTTTAAGAGCCTCTTTGAAGGGAAGCGCCATCTTTTCAAGGGGCTTGCGATTGATTCACTTGACTATGACTGGAAGGAGTATCCGGTATTGCACCTTGATATGGGTTCAACGCAATGCCCGACAGTAGAACTGTTTAACAAGCGACTTCACGAGATTATTTCAGATGAAGAAGAGAGGCATGGTTGTACAACCGATTCAACCAAAACGGTGGCAGGTCGTTTTGTCGAGCTTTGTGAAAAACTTGCCAAGAAGTCTCCCCATGGTCAGTTTGTGATGCTTATTGACGAGTATGACAAGCCCCTTTTGGGAGTTTTGAATACGCCTGAGGTGATAAAATTCCGCGATGCTCTTAAGTCATTTTATTCCGTAATCAAGACCAAGGAAGCCCTTCAACGGTTTACCTTTATAACGGGCATCAGCAAGTTTTCAAAGGTTTCAATCTTCTCGGATTTGAATAACCTTATGGACATATCCATGAATGCCAGATTTGCAACGCTTCTTGGATATACCCATAGTGAGGTTCAAGAGTATTTCGGTTATTGGATTGAGAGTTTAGCCACTGCTCTTTCTCTTTCCAAGCCCGCCATCCAGTAGCCAGTGCAACACTCGTTGCGTAGCCCTGTGCTGACGAAGCTTTCTTGCTTGTTGTCGGTATTATAGCAGTTTTGTTTTGGCTTGTAAAGCGGGCTTCAGCCGGAGATTCCGCCTTTCGGCGCCACTGCCCTTGGGGGCGGGCGTAGCCGTCCCCGAAGGGGCGCCGCGAAGCGGCGAGGCGAAGCCCGCCCCCAAGGCCAGGCGATTTCAAAGAGCGGCCGGCGGCTATGCGGCGTCGCGCACGTGCCGGAGGATTAGTCCCGCAAACGCCTCCCTGGGCGTGCGCCAGTTGAGGCACCGAAGCGGGCGGTCGTTGAGCATGTAGTCGATCCGGCGTA
>JAZUMF010000022.1:0-25522 GCA_045603485.1 Kiritimatiellia bacterium
TGGTTGCCGTGGCGGTACATTATCCATCTGTCTTTGAGGGACTGCGCCTGATCTGCTCCATAGAGGGTCTTTACGCGATAGATCAGCATTTCTTCAGTAATCTCGGTTGGTATTGGAACATGGGCTAGGATATGAAAATGGTTGTCCATTACGCAATAGTTGAGTAGCTCTATGCCGCTGAAGATGGCTATACGGCGAAGCATGTCGACAAAGACCGACTTGCCCTCTGGGTTCAATAGGAACTGCTGTAGGGCACAGCGGCTTACAATGTGATAGTAACCTTCTCCATCATTTTTGATTCGTGGCTTACGCATAAGTGACTCCTTATTTTTTGGATTGTGTAATAAGTATATTAGATAAAAGAGATAATGTCAAGTCAAATAGTCTGACACCGCAGAGCGGGCAATAGCATAACACCGCGCATAGGCTGGGTCTGTCCCTCAGTCAAATATATTACCAAAAAGTGGGGTGTTTGGCAATCAAGATTTTTGGAGAATCACCACTGCAGGGATATTGAGTACCCGCTGGAGAGATTTACCTTTTCGACTTTAAAGTCGCACCGATGTGTAAGCATCGTGTGCTTACCGTCTATCTCGGTGTCAACAATTGTCGATTTCATTTTTTCATCTCTGCAAATCATCAGCTTCAATGATAATGGCTTATCATCGGAGAGCAGCAAATTTTCTTTTGCGTAATTGCGGCATTGATAATGGGTGTCGGGACACTTAGAGAAGAGGGCGAGCTCTGGGTGCTCAATCATCTTCTCGCGATATGTTTTGATGGGTACAGAGGGGTCTTCGGTCCACTCTGCCCTCTTTGCCGCAAAGTCAATTGCAAGATAAAGTGAAGAACCGCCATTAGCTCTTGAGAAGCGTGCGGTAAACTTGTCTATTGAAGGATTGACCGTCATTTTTATCAATGTGTAGGTGGCTCCGTCAGGCAAATCAATATCTTTGACTACCTCTTTATTCTGACTAAATTTAGGCAAAGCTTCCTCTATCCATCTTTTACCGACTCGTCCATTCTCCAAAGGAATCAATTCTCTAAGCAAAAGACATGAGCCCCAGCCAATGCCATTCGGCCAGCTGCCTTCTATCATGCGCCCTTGGTATTCTGCCACCATTGGGACGGCCCCGCCATCATAGGGTTCCCACCCTTCTTTTGTAAAATCTATCCACTCTGAGGCGCCCTTTTTTCTTCCCCAAAAGCCTGTAAATCCAATCATGAAATATTCCCAGTCTCCTAAAGTAAAGAGATTTGGGCAATCGGCACAATTTCTGGCAAAACTATTTTTCCCTATGGGAGGGAAGTCTTTGTCGACGAGCTTCCAGCTCCCGAGGTGGTCAGAGCTCCAAGTTCCCTCCTGATAGAGCGACAGGCTTCCATCTGGCGCAGTAAATATTGATGGATTTTTAAGGTAGTGAATCAACTTATTGGAGGGTGTAAATTCGATTCCATCCTCACTTGTTAAATAGCTTGCTCCGCTTGGCGTTAAATCGCCGATCTGGTCATAATCAAACTCACCGCTATTTCCATACTCGCTTAAATGGCGGTGAAAAAGCTGATCTGCCATTTCCTCTTCTGATTTGGTCCGTTCTGTGTGCCAGCCAAACGAAAGATGAAGTTTACCTTGATAAATAAATGCCGTACCTGTACCAAAGCCCTGCCATTGCGCCGTCAACTCTTGAACTGGCCCGTGATCGACCCAATCAACAAGATTGCTGCTGGTTAGATGCCAAAATTCATGGGCTCCCTTGCCTCTGCGACTCTTATGATGATGCCTATCATAGAGATAGAAAATGTGAAAGACTCCGTTATATGTGACTGGCACAACATCACCAAGCCACGCGTTGAAGCCATATGGAGTATAGTAGGCAATCGGAATATCCTTGTAAACCGATTCCTTGTGTCGCTCAACTTTAGCTATATCGGTAGCGACCCTGAAATCTTGAATATTTGATGTTGCAAAGGTAAGGGCCGCTTGAGAGAGATCACCCATAGGCATATCGCGGTCAAGGAGCGCTCCATCGCAGATAAAATTGAAGTACACCCCGTCAAAAAGCAGGGTAAAATCATGCTCCATCTCAGGCTGTTCAACGAGTGTCAGCGGAAAGCCCACAAGCCAAGGCTCCTGAGCTGAATCCAGAAAGAGTAGAGCTTCAATCACTCGGCAGGTTCCATCCTTTGCCTTGAATGAAAAATAGTTTTGGGTCTTTCGATTGAAGATATAATGCTCTGAATCACCTTCGCTCTTATCCTCTACTTTTACTGTTAATATCTGCGAGCTTACAACCTTTCCGCATTGAAGCTCATTAGGTATAGCCTTAAATGTTATTGCAAAGTGCTCTTTTAACGATATCGAACTTAGCTGAGGCTCCCATTCAACCTTACTGAAATCATACCTTGTTACAATTTGTTCAATCATAATCAGCTCCTCTAAGCTATTGTAACCCAAAAGTGATTTTTCTCATATTATAATCATTTAGTCTTAAAGACTCAATTTGGAAATGCGTCTGATAAAAAGAGCCATGAAGTACATTATCTATACCGTGCGGAGGGCTTTGGATCAAAGGCGTCGCGCAATCCTTCACCCACAAAAACGGAAAGTAGCATTATTGTAAATAAAACAAGCGATGGGTACAAAGTCAACCACCAAGCAGAGACATTGAGCTGGGCTTGTCCCAAAAGTTCTCCCAACGATGGTGTAAGGGGAGGCAATCCAAAGCCTAAAAAGTCTAGTGCTGAAATTGAGGATATCGCGCCAATTAAACTAAACGGCAGCAGCGTGACAACAGGAGTTAGTGCATTTGGCAAAATATGTCGCCAAATTATCCTCCAGGCCGAAAGTCCCTGACAGCGGGCAGCCTCTACAAATGGACGGCTACGCAAGCGTAAAAATTCGGCACGCATATAATAGGAGATACCTATCCAATTAAAAAGACCATAGCAAAATAGCAGCAGCCCGAAGCTTCGGCCAAAGACCGATCCTACAAGTATCATTACATATAGAAACGGCAACGAGCTCCATATTTCGATAAAGCGTTGCGTTCCCATATCAACGATGCCGCCGTAATAGCCTTGTACAGCACCGGCCGCTATGCCTATAATCATTGACGAGGCGACTAGCACCAAACCAAAAAGGAGGGCAATGCGAGTACCGGCAACTATCCTAGAAAGCAAATCTCTCCCTGCTGAATCAATTCCCAATGGATGGCCCGGAACAGGACGGAAGGGCCATGCGATAGTTTCTATCTCTGTAATTACTTTTGCTGCCGTGCCATTCTTAAAGGTTATTTTGTCGCCGCCATTATTCACATTTATAGCGTTTTCTTTATCATCAACCGCTACTTGAGCAAACTCTGAAAGTTTTTGAGAAATCAACTCCTTAGACCCATCGTCCAGCTCGCTTATTAAGGCTTTGTAGTGGCTTTTAGATGGCCCTAGGGGTAAAAGAGCGCCTTTATCATCAAGGACGAAATTTAATGATCTTGTTTTGGCGGCAGCACTTCCTACATCTCGAACTCGGAGTCGCACCGTCTTGGGAGCCTGACCTCTCGGCTTATAGGGCAACAATGAAAGCTCGATGCCGTCATCGCTCACAAGCTTCACCTCAGGCGACTCTTGATTTGCAAAACGACTTTTAACTCCATCAACGATAGCAGGTGATACTGAAATCACATTAGTAAGTACCGCCCCTTGAGCAAGCCCCTTTGAAAAGTCCTCGCACCCTACCTGCGAGGATATTGAAAAATCCTCCTTGATATTTAGCCGCCCGGCCTTGACATCCGGCAAAACTCTCATCTGCACCCGTCTGTATGGCTTTATTGTATCTGGGTCTACAATTTCAGCCGGGTCTGGCAAAAGAAAGCCACCTACAAGAGAAAATATAAAGATAGCCCCCAGCAACACAAGAGAAACAATAGCCCTTGGGTTGTGAATAAATCGCTTCCACTTTGAGCTTGAGATGCGCATTATCGCTTTCCTCCCCCAAAATGGATTCTAGGATCAATCAGCATATAGCAGCAATCCGATAAAAGATTTCCCAAAAGCTGCACAGTTGAGGTAAGCGCCAAAATTGCCATAAACACAGCATAATCGCGCCCCGCTACTGCATCAAGCGAAAGGCGCCCCATACCAGGGATTTCAAAGATGCGCTCAATAATTACAGAGCCTGCAAATAGCAGTGAAAAGATAGAGCCGAATCCTGTAGCGATCGGGATAAGCGAATTACGGAAAGCATGCCCCCATAATGCACGACGCGTTGAAGCCCCTTTTGCGATTGCCGTTCTGACATAGTCGGCCGAAATCTGCTCCAAAAGAGAATTCTTCATCATCAATGTAAGCATGGCAAAAGAGCCCGCCACATAACAAATAACAGGCAGTGTCATATGCTTGGCTCTATCAAGGGCAACGACCCAAAACCCCTTCCCTGCCATATCGGGAGACTCAAATCCACCCAATGGGAATATCTGAGGCAAGCCTTCGGTCGTACCTGACAATAGCATTTTAAGAAGCATACCCAAAGCAAAAGGCGGGAGCGCATATCCGATAAAAACAACGATAGACGATGTGGCGTCAAAGCTCGTTCCGTGGCGCAGCGCCTTTGCCATACCTAGAGGTATACAAATCAAATATGCCAAAAGAAAGCCTGTCACGCCAAACCATAGAGAAATTGGAATTCTCGACAGAATCAACTCCCCTGCACTCTTCTCGGGATAGTCATAGGATGCCATCTTAAGCCCCATGGCATCCTTAAAGAGCCACTTGCCGTATTGCACAAGGAAGGGCTTGTCGAAACCGAACTGCCTACGCAACTCGTCACGCTGCTCAGCTGTAACTGATGCGACATGGCCGGCGCCGCCTGCGCCGTCACCGCCGACACCCATTCCGCGAAGCCTCGCCAGACGCATCTCAACGGGGCCTCCAGGCAAAACCCTAGTCATTGCAAAACAGACTAGCGTAATTCCGATAAATGTCGGGATAGCTAATAAGAGTCGGCGCAGTAAATAAGCAAGTCGTGACATCGCTATAACATTGCTGTACTGGTGACTGGCTGAATTGCCCTATTGAGCCATAACCTTTGGAGGAATAAATGCCTCATCAAAGTCTACCACATCGGGTCTTGCAGGCAAAGTCTCGCCATTCTCACGAGCGTCCTCCAAATCAGCGGCAGAATCTTCATCATACCACCAATATGTCAAAAGGCTGCGCTCATCGCCAAACTTAGAGAGAACCGTCGGAGGCGTGCCGAACTTATCCCAATAGAGAAGTCGTGTCGCATCGGTATTCCACAAAAGAATGTAAGGGACATTTTCTGTCAGAATCTGGTCGATGCGGCGGCAGGTCTCATTACGATTCTCAAGGTTAAATTCGGAACGCTGCGATTGAATAAGCTTGTCAACCATCGGATTCTTAAAGCCCGTGATGTTGTTGCCGCCCTCGCGGTCAGCCTCCTCTGACGACCACATGCTCTCAGGGTCGATATTGATACCGCTGGACCATGCAGCCCAAGTCATATCGTAATTGAAGGAGTCCATATCGCGCGTCCATGCGGCCCAATCCTTACGCTCAATCTTCATCTCAACTCCAGCCTTGCGCAAATCCTCACCGTAGAGAGCGAGGAAGTTGTCAGAAGAGCTATCGCGAGTTAAGAAGGTAAACGAAAGAGCCTTGCCGTCCTTCATGCGGATACCAGTCTTAGGATCGACCTTCCAGCCCGCCATTTCAAGATAATTCGTTGCAATTACAGGGTCAAAATCAAAGGTCAGGTTATGGCACTTGTTTGAGACAGAATAGATATTCTCGTAATAAGAACGGTGGAGGAAATACTGATTGTGCATAAGCGTCTCGACAAGACGCTTACGATCCAAAAGGTGGGCAAAAGCCTTGCGGACGCGCAAATCATCAAATGGGGCACGGCGAAGGTTCATAGCAAAGCCCTGAAAGCCGATTGGATGGCGGTTCAGTACCCTACGCTTAACAATCCAATTCTTATCAAACTTCTCGCCAGCAGTACGCTTCACCCATATTGCTGCTCGATAAACGGGATAAACATCAACCTCTCCCGCCAGAAACGCATCAAAGGCATTGTCCTGATTTTCAAAGAAACGATAGACGACACGGTTAAAGTTATATGTGCCGCGCGAAGACTCCAAAGCCCTTCCCCACCAATCAGAGCGACGCTCCAATGTAACAGAAATTCCCTCCTTGATTTCAGCCAAACGGTAAGGGCCCGAAACCACGGGGAAGTCGCTATTGAGCTTATTGAAGTCGCGCCCCTCAAAGGCATGCTTAGGCAAAATCTCAAAGCTACCGACAGCAGTCAAATTACGCCAATGCACCTCCTCGGCGGTAAACTTAATCGTCAAACGGTCAATAATCTCAGGCTTAGTCTTAAGAAATGTCTTAAGAGCGACCTTAATTGCCCCCGTCTGATTAGTGGGAGACATAATCGTCTCAAAGGTCCAAAGCACATCCTCAGCAGTGACAGGAGTGCCATCGCTCCACCTGGCAAGAGGATTGATATAGAAAGTAAAGGTCCGCTTATCCTCCGAAATTTCCCAACGGCGAGCCAATGCTCCGGAAGTCTCCGCAGTAAGAGGGTCTATCGACAAAAGCGACTCATATAAAACACCAAAAACCTGATACGAAAAAGTATTGTTATCCAAATATGGATTAAGCGACTTAGGAACGGCCGCGGCAGCATAAGTAATCGTTCCGCCGGGAACGGCATTTTCTGAAGCAATCGGGTCTACCTTATCTACTGGAAGCACACTGACAACACCGTTGTCTGGCTTACCTCCGCCAAGCATGGCCTCAAGCGAAGATTTATCGCTCGCGCCCAAAATCGACACAGGGGCAACAACAGCGGCAAACAACGCGACTTCAAGTAAAAGAGAAAAATTAAAAAACTTTTTCAGCATAGCATTCAATCAAATTGGTAAAAGCAAAGACGGCGACGACATATTACTGCCGCCGCCGTCACATTTACTTGAGATTAGTTAATCTCAACCTCGCGACCCTCGGCTGCGGAGCGGTAGATTGCATCAAGCATCTTCTGGACATTCAGGCCATCGATACCCGAAGCACCCTGCTTCGTACCCTTGCGGCAAGCGTCAACCCAGTTCTGGAGCTTCGTCTGGAAGAAATACTTCCAACCGCCCTCGCCGATAAAGGTAGGCTTGCAGTTGACCATGAGATTATCCATATCGGTATAAATCTCGGTAGACTCCCAATCGCAACCGCCCTTAGTACCCATTGCTCTCCAATTGAAGATATCGTTCTCCTTGATATGAGCAATAAAGGATGACTCAATTGAAAGGATTGCACCGTTCTCGAAACGAATCTGACCGACGGCAAGATCCTCAACAGTGTAGGTCTTCCAATCCCAATTTGGCCAAGCGTTGCGGGTCTTAGAAGGCTTGTTGCCCATATAAGTCCAGCAGTTGCCGGATGCGGCGATTGGCTTCGGGCTGCCCAAGAAAGCATAAGCGCACTCAAGAATATGGACACCGATATCAATCATCGGACCACCGCCCTGGAGCTCCTTACGGCCGAAAACGCCCCAGTTAGGAACGCCGCGACGACGGAGAGCCTGGCAGTGAACATACATAACATCACCGAAGCGACCCTTTTCACGAGCCTCGATAAGAGCAGTCGTCTTAGGGCTGTAACGCTGCTGGAAGCCAACTGAAAGCTTAACCTTACCCTTTGCCGCGGCGGCATTCATCTTCTCGCATTCAGCGGGAGTCATTGCCATAGGCTTCTCGACAAAAGCGTGAATGCCACGCTCGCAAGCGTAGACAACAGGAGCGCAGTGAACGCCGTTAGGTGTGCAGACATCGACTGCATCAGGCTTAACCTTCTTAATCATCTCGACCCATGCGGTCTCAGATGTCGTCTTCCCCGTCTTAAGATCGGCACCGAAGAGATTCTCCTCTGGGACGCCCCACTTGTCACGCATAACGGCAAGACGATTGGCATCGATATCGACACCGGCAACAATCTCAACCTCAGGAATCTCAGCATATGCGGAGAGGTGAGCTTGAGCAATGCCGCCACAACCAATTATTGCAACACGAAACTTTTTACCAGCAAACTTCTTGGCTGGTCCATCCATCTTAGTGGATACGCTTTCTGCCATGGTTAATAAACCTCGTTTTGCATCCCAGCCGTCACCCACCGACATGGCAAGTGCATAAAAAAACGGCTAAAGACACCTTGATAAGTTATAAATAAAATAACAAAAAAAGTGACCGAAATCAACGAAAATCAATCAGCACCATTACAACGCTTCAGCCGCCAAACGCGCCGCGTATGCGGGAAGACGACCAGCCTCATAAGCAAGGTCGAGAATGGTGTAGCGATTACGAATCATTTGAGCGCCGAAAGTTGCCATCAAAACATCGTGAGCAGTAGCACCAATCCCCGATGGCTCGGTTGGGCAGCCGGCCTGTGCCAAGAGAGACTTAAAGTCCTCAGTTGGGATAAGCTGCGCCTTGACACGCTCCCTAAGCTCATCATAGCGGTCCGCGATAACCTCCAATCGAGCCCTGAGGGCCTCCTTCGTAAGGTGCTTCTCGCGAGAAGCCTCAACAGCCTCGTCCGCCACACGGCCCTCTGGCAATGTAGCACGAATAAATGCCTCACGGCTCTCCATATCGGGATATGCAGCCAAAGCAGCAGGAATCTGGTCACGCGTAAAAGGCTCCGAGAAAAACATTTCAAGAAGCTTAGTTGTAAGAATCGCGCCAATACCGACCTTATCGCCATGCGACGGATGCGAGCCATCCTTGCGGACAACCTCAGTCATCTCCCAATAATGAGAATAGAGATGCTCAGCACCAGAAGCAGGGCGCGAAGTATGGGTAGTCTGCATGGCAAAACCAGTCATCGCAAGACCCGTGAAAAGGTTATTCATTGCGTCCGCGTCACCCTTTGCAAGACCGGCGGGATTAGCAATCCAGCCACGCAAAGGCACCTGCGTCGTCTCCCAAACATCCTCACGGATAGGGTCAGAGCCGACAGCATCGGCCAAAATCCAGTCAGCTCCGCTTGGAACCTTTGCGGCAAGGTCTGCATAACCCGATGCGGCAAGCTCCGCTGGTGCTGGGATAAGCACATCCGAATCGGCCAAAATCGCCTTAGGAGCGGCGCAAGGCCAAGTCTTCTTAAAGCCATCCTTAGTAATAGGTGCGCCAAAAGAAGCGTATCCGTCAACAGAGGCAGCCGTAGCCACACACATATAAGGACGGGCAAGCTCCTCAGATGCACGCTTGCAAAGGTCATTGATAGTGCCGGAACCGACAGCTACGGCGCGGACATTTTCACCAGCGGCAGTCAAAGCCTCGCGCACCTCGCACATATTCTCAAATGTCGCAGTCGGCGGCGGCACAGCAGCAAAAATATAAGGCTTAACGCATGGAATACCCGACTCGGCAAAGCAAGCCGCCACCCTCGCGCCGCAAACGCGCCATGTCGTCTCGTCAGCGACAATCAAAGCCGTTGCATCCTGAAAATTACCTGTAAAGAGCTCGGCAACCTCGCCAATAATTCCTGCGCCAACACGAAACTCTCGTGTGTCAGTTGCCGTTGAAAGTGCTTTTTCAATCAATTCGTTTTTCATAATCATTTATTTTACCATAAATTGACAGTGTTACAAAAAAAAGATACTATATTGAAAATTGGTTCACATTTTATGTTCAAAAAATCAAAAACCAAACCTAAGCTTCCGTCAGAAGCCAAATGCTGTGGGTGTTCAGCATGCTACGCATCATGCCCCGCTAAAGCTATTTCAATGGTTGCCGATAAAGAAGGCTTTCTTCAGCCTCATATTGATAAAAAACTGTGTATTGGTTGCGGCAAGTGTGAAAATGCCTGTCCTGTACTTCATCAAAATCCATCACGAAAGCCAATTGAGGTTTTTGCATCAAGAGCAAAAGACGAAGAAACTCTAGTAGGAAGTTCTTCAGGTGGCATCTTTACCCTTCTAGCAAAAAAAACAATCGCTAACGGAGGAGTTGTTTTTGGTGCCGCGTGGGAATACCCATCTTGTAAAGTAAGACATATTGCGGCTACAACATATACCGACCTTGACATGCTTCGAGGCTCCAAATATCTCCAATCAGAAATGGGAAATATTTTCCAAGAAGTAAAACAAGCACTCAAGAATGACTGCAAAGTACTCTTTAGCGGTTGTCCTTGTCAAATTGCTGGGCTAAAAAAATATTTAGGCGAGGATAATGCAAATCTCCTAACTGTTGATATCATCTGTCACGGAGTTCCATCACCTCTTGCATGGAACGCATTTCTCAAGCAAAGAGAAAACGAATCAGAAGAGAAGGTCTCAAAGGTGATATCAAGAAGATATTGCTCATGGGTAAACTTTAATCTATCACTCCAATTTCAAAGCCTTGAAAAAAAATATTCTAAATCGTATCCCGAAAATTCTTTTTTAGCAGGTTTTTTGCAAAATTATTTCCTTCGAAAATGTTGCCATCAATGCTCTTTTAGAAAGTTGCGAAGTAAATCCGATATAACTTTAGGAGATGCATGGGGATTTGAAAAACAAATACCTGACTTTAATGACGATAAGGGAATCTCAACAGCAATTATCAACACCACCAAAGGCAAGAATGCCTTCTCTCAAATTTTGGATGATATTCAAAAATACGATATTTCATTTGAAGAAACTTGCAATTCCAACCCAACCCTTTTAGGCAACTATAAAAAAACTTGGCGAAGAAAAAAATTCTTCACGCTTATCAAAAAAATGGATTTTGATTCTGTAATCTCAAAGCTTAATTCATCGGGATTTTTCAGAAAATGTCATTTATTGTTATGGTGGCTAAAACGCCTCATCATAAATAGGGAAGTCAACAAGTTATGGTAATAGGCATTTTAACCGTCCATAAGCAAATAAATTATGGCGCAATACTCCAAACCTATGCACTTCAGTCAACATTAGAGCGTTTGGGACACAAGGTTGTCATTTTAGATAGAAATATCGATTCTACAACGGGACCAATTCTCGGTGCTATTTCAAATGGCAGCCTTCGCTGTTGGCTTCAAATACTCTTACGCGAATGCCTTGGGCTGTGGGATATTCAAGATATCATTAGACGAATAAGGTCGTTGATGTTTATAAAGAAACACCTACACCTGACTAAATACAAATTTAATGACTGGACTGACGCGCCTGAAAAACTTGGTGTAGATTTAATAGTTGTAGGCAGTGATCAAATTTGGAATACAAAACATCATGACCCAAGGGTATTTCTATTAGAAGGTGCGCCAAATATTCCGGCAATTACATACGCAGCAAGCTTTGGCACTGATGGAATTGATGAAAAGTGGATATCTCTATTCCAAAAGCAACTTCCTAAATTTAAAAAACTCTCAGTCCGTGAAGAACATGGGCAAAATATTCTCAAGTCTATCGGATTTGATTCCGAGCATGTATTAGACCCTACGATTATTGCCTCAAAGGAAGTTTGGCAGCCATTCATCAAAAATAAAAGGAATAACAAAAAATTACTAGTATTATACCTTATAACAAAACCTTCTTATGATGAAATCATGCTCCTTGATAACTTTGCAAAGAAAAACGACTGCATCGTTAAGATTTATCTGGGCACTACCCCGCAAGTAAAACCTTCTAGTTATCTACAGTGGAAAACGCATTTTACAGGGCTCTCAAAATCAATTTTCGGTCGTATTAAATGGGCATTGACAGACACACCAAAAGAATATCTCAACTCCTTGGCTAATGCTGACTGGGTTATTACATGTACATTCCACGGTTTTATGTTTTCAAGTATCTTCAAAAAACAAGTTCGCATTCTAAAAAATCCGCACAGAGATAATTTATCCAGTTTCAACAGGCTTGTGAATTTTGCTGACAATTTTGTCAAAGGTGACATAATAAAAGGAGACATCTCTGACGCAATTGATTCTATTTCTACAGGAGCAACTGTTTCATACGATAATGAATTACTCGACAAGAAAAAGGTTGCATCTGTGACATGGTTGGAACATACTGTAAACGATGCTCTTAACATAACTGAATAACATCATCATCTCACATGAAGTCTTTTCGCTCAATTATTCAATATCTACGCCTTTGGGGATTTAATGGCCTTTGGCATTTAATTAAATTGAAAATTTTCAATTGGAAAATGGAGAGATATTTTCTGGGCAATGCAAAAAAATATCCTCTCACTCCTAAATGCGGTATCACAATTATTGCTGACTTAACACTTCAAACATCATTAAGCAAAGTGATGCGAGATTTAATAATCGCCTTAAACAACGCTGATATACCTTATCAAACATTTGATTTAAGGCCAAAAAATTTTATTGACATGCCGCTCTTTAAAGACTTGCTAACCCCCGAAAAGGATTTCCGGACACTCAAATATAATCATATAATTGAAATGTTTTCCACTCCATTCCCAAAATCGCTAAAAATGAAAAGAGCCAGAATTGTCTTTTGGGAATTTTCAACTGGCCTTTTAGAACATGACCCTGAAATAGGAAATGTTGATACTGTTATTGCGATGAGTGACTTTAATAAAACTGTATTTCAAGAAATGTTACCCCAAACAGTAAATGTAAAAAAAATTCTATATCCGTTTTTCTTTGAAAAGAACACTATTCCAGATAAATTAACCATACGCAGTAAATTCAAAATTCCGAATAACGCCTTTACCGTTCTTTACAACTTTGATTATCGCTCTTCATTCAACAGAAAAAATCCAGACGGAGCCATTCAAGCCTTTACAATGGCATTTGCCGATGTACAAGACACCTACCTCATATTTAAGACAAATGGTCTGATTGAACACCAAGAATACAGAGATAAACTCATACGCTTAGCTCAAAAATTAGGTATTTCTGATAGACTTATTATGATTGATGACTTTATTTCACAAAATGACATCTATGGTCTTACCAATGCTTGTGACATCTATCTCTCATTACATAGAGGAGAAGGTTTTGGCTTAGGAATAGTTGAAGCAATGTCACTTGGGAAACCAGTCATTGCAACTGACTATAGCTCTACAACTGAATTCTGCAAGGCGCACACATCAATTCCGATACCCTATACTTTAGTTGATATACCTTCAGAAATGCGCGACCATCCTACATATAACGCAGTCAAAAAATGGGCAGAGCCAGATATCAATGCTGCATCAAAAGGTTTGATAAAATTATACAAAGATGCCGAGCTTCGCGAAAACCTGGGGAATGCCGCCAAACAATTTGTATCTGAATACTTTTCTCGCAATAACTTCAAAAGCTCAATTGAAGCCTTCCTAAAATAAATACTATTTCCAAAACTGCATGCGTAATCAAATAAATTCAAATCTGGAGAAATCGCATCTCCGCCAATATAAATAGAAAGACGCGTCTCCGATAACAATAAAATAAATTTTCTAAAAATACGAGGATTAGTATAAATATGCTCAGAAACTAGTAAATAATCAGGATTATTATCATCATACTCAAAAACATATGATTCAGGCAGTCCAAACCAATCACTCCAATATTTTGGACTTTGCTCTGGATGTGATGTCCAATATTTAATTGTCATAATCTATTCCTCATCAAATGGATTAAAAATTTTCACACCCATGCCTTCCATATCCTTAACATTTCTTGTCACAAGCGTGAGATTATATACTTTGGCTGTTGCACAAATAAGAGCATCTATGGCAGGTCTAGGCTTACCAACTCGCTCATTCTCAGAAAGAAGCTTTCCCCAACACTCCGCAACCTTTGCGTCAATAGACAAAATTCGTCCATCAAATGATCGTTGTAATTCATCAAGCCATCCCATAAGCTCTTTTGCCTTTTTTGTTGCACCTAAACGCGCTATGCCATTTGTAATTTCACCAATTGTAATTGCTGAAAGATAAAGCATATCTGCCTCTTGATGAGAGAGCCAGTTAATAACTCCTCGATTCGGTGCCTTCAGCCTAGTCTCGCTGATAATACATGTATCAAGCAGATAAATCATTTGAAGTCAACCTTTCTTATCATTGATTTATCACGCTCAATTGCAAAATCATTATCAACCTTGGGACCTCCAAGCAATACTTTAATTGGCGATAATGCTCTCGGATTGATCTTCTTATAATCTTCAAATGAAAGTAAAACAGCAACAGGAATCCCGCGCCTCGTAACGATTTGCGGCTCTCCATTGCAAGCTTGATTAACTACTGAAGAAAATTTGCTTTTAGCATCCTGTAACGCCCAAAGAGATTTCATATCCACCTCCTTATATAACTAGTCAGACTAGTCAGTTGATAGTGTAGCAAAAAAAATGCGCTTATTCAAGCAAAACAAAAACTGCATTGCATTCAAGTTTTAGCCTTGAGGTTTAATCAAGAAATACATTATTTATAACTCGTATATATCACTCAGCTATCTCCAAAACTCCCTGTCGATTTTCAAACTGTTTCCCCGCATAAGTGCAAAATAATAACTTAAAGGCGGAAATCTCATAACCGCTTTAAGAATTGAATAATCTGAAACCCCTCGAAAATTTTGAACCAACTTACGGCTTTGAATAATCGCTTCGCTTCTTAAACTATTTATTTCTTTTGCTTTTTTGAATGTATCTAATAATTCCTGATGACCTTTTATTTTGGCACAAAACAACAAAATCACACGAAAAATTTTACGGGGCACAGCGATGAAAATTCGTCCAAAAAAGCCCAAGGATACCGCTAAAGAAAAATCTGCATTTGCTAAACACTGTGCATTGATTTCAGCATTGGAAAACTTCTTCGCAGTAGCCCCTTGAAGGTGGTCAATCATTGGAGTATCAACAAAATGCACCTCAAAGCCAGCGACCCAAACTCGATGACAAAAATCTACATCCTCATAGTATGACTTAAAATGGTCATAAAACAAAAAGCCACCGACCTTATCAATAACCTCTCGCTTAAAAAGAAGACATGCTCCCTTCGCGGCAAAAACAGCTCTAGTATTTACTTGAGAAGATATCGGTGCATTATTAAACAAAAAAGCCACCTCCCCAATTGGCGTCAAAAGCCCGCCGCACGAATCAAGCACCTCACCCTGTCTTACCAGTTTCATCTTACCTTGCACAACGGCAACTCTGGGATTCTCCTCAAGATATTCAATCAATTGAGTAAAGGGCTCCTTATGAATAATGGTATCGTTGTTCAAAAGCAAAATATAAGGCTTCGTGCAATACGGCAATCCAAGATTATTTCCGCCTGCAAAGCCAAGATTTGTTTCACTTGCTACATATTTAGCCGTAGGATATGCCTCAACAAGCTTTTTTGTGGCATCATTAGCCGAGTTATCAACAATGACAATTTCGGGCATCTCTTCACAAGCATTTTGCAAAGATGAAAGACAGTTATAAAGTAAATCATCACCCTTGTAGGTGACAATTAAAATTGAAAGTTTACTCAGCAATCCCATTTTACCCTCCACTGATAGCCGCGCGCCTCACGATTTCAGGTCCAGTATCTTTCCAATAAATAGCAAGACCATTTTTTCCTGATGTAGCAATTTCGATAATCTCCTCATTAAGATTAAGGCAAGCCGAGCGATTAAAATCACCATCGTTATTACCCTTGGCAAGTTCAAGATAGCGACCCTCATTAAAAGGGGCAAGATAGCGACTTTCAGGTTTATATTTCGCGTTAGGTATTGATGATGGCAATATGCGAATAAATCGAGCTTTAGAGTGTTGACAAAGCATATCTAGCACAGCTCTCTCTCCAAGGCTTATAAAACCACTCACTATAACATACCCTTTTTCCACTGCCGACTGCATACGATTCAAAAGCTCTGCTATTTGCCTATCGGCAGTAACCTTGCGAGATACTCTCAATGACACAAGCCTTTCCTCCGGTGCCAACAAAGCAATATTGCCAACCCCCTTCCACCAATCAGCAGCATCTAATCGCGATGAAACGACAGGCTCAAATACTTGCAATGCATTCTCGCTTCCGTACATCAAATCCCACTTTAGTGGATTATAGGCAATATACCGCTCTGTTGCATCAATCATCTCTCGCGAAAGCAAGATATAGTCATGGTAGCCCTGCTGCCATAACTTTGACGCCTGCCCGAATCCAACTTGACTGATAGAATTGATGGCTGATAGCTGGTCGGGAGATTTGATGGCTAGGTCTTGGCATGGAGATTTGATGGCTGGTATAGGGTCGGGAGATTTGATGGCTGAACTGCGTTCAGCCAACTTCCACTCCTTCGTCGTATAATTCTTAAATCTCCTTATCGCATTACCCAGCACCAATAAAGGCTCGCTCAGCCCAGCCTGAATTGAGCAATTAAAGTGTATATGATCAGGCATTACAACCCTGCCAAAAAGTCTGATAGCTGGATTAAGTCTTGGGATTGCGTTTAGAGCCTCTGACACCCTTTCACCCAATGGAGATAAAATCACTTTCCCATTCTTTACTTCCCCAAAGAGAGCACGACGCGGCTCAGTCACTATCGTTATAAACAGCGACGCACCTCTTGTATAATCCCAGCCCTCAAACCGGCGATACCTATGTATCTCATTACTCATTATTTTTTTGATGTTTTTTTAGCAACTTCAATAAATCCCCTTACATCACGCTCAAAGTTTTCAATACTGTAATAGTCCTCAATAAAAGCCTTAGCTGCTAATGCTTTCTCTTTACCGATTGCAGGATTTTCATAGATTTGGCGTAAATACATCGCAGCCTGATTTACATCAGGCTCAGCCCACTCTTTAACTTCCTTGAAAAGTGGGAAATCCGTTTTAGGTGTGACAAGTTTATAGTCAACGAGCATTGCTGTATCATTATGACAAAAATCGGTGTTGCCGCCATAGTTTGTAGCCACAACCGGCACTCCAACAGTCATTGCCTCTAGCATACCCAGCCCCAGTCCTTCTCCTCGATGAAGCGAGAGGTAAATATCCGAACAAGCAATTAAAGATAACATCTCTTTTCGTGATAGTGTTTCTGTAATCAATATTATTCTATCATCAATACCCAAAGCTACCGACTTTGCCTTAAGTTTCTCCATCTTCGTTTTATCGGCATCTGCACTTGAAATCTTAATAACAAAGCAAACCTTCTTATTATCCTTAAAGGCCTTTGCGAAGGCCTCCAACGAACCCTCAGGATTTTTGCGGTCATAGCTTGACCTAATATCAAAATTGAAAAATACTGTAAAACCATCTTCTGGAATGGCAAAACGCTGTCGCATTTCTTTACTATCAATCACATCGGGTCTTGTATTGAGCGGATAAGTCATTTTTAGAATAGGATAATTCTTTGGTGCATTGGTACTAAAATAATCATGACAAAACGATGAAAATACGACCGCACCCCTTGTCCCTTTAAAGAAATCCGCTCTGCCTTCAAACAGACCAGACTGAAACTCCCAAAATGGAGTAAAAAAAAGGGGGGCCTTATTTGAAGTTATAGGGTCACCGGCGGCAAACTGAAGTACTGCAACTTGCTCAATCTTATTGCTTTCCAGTCCACGGATATACTCCTCATCTTTAGGCTCAATATGAGGCGAGCTCAAAAAAGGAGGCGTAATATCCAGCAAAGTAAAAGGTATTTTTATCTTGCTGATTTTCTCGACAAAATCACGCCCCACTTGAGACAGAGAATATGTTAATGCGATATCAAAGACAAGCGAGATGCCATCATCTCTTTTGACAGAGGATTTTGCTTTTTCATATTTCCATTTTGGATAAGCTCTTGCATAAAACCTAAATATATCTATTCCCAAAAGACGAAATAGATTTGTAACTGCTCTCACAAATATCTTTTTTATCTGGCTCATTAGTTCAGCTTATCTCAAGGTAGTTGTACTCAATCTTTTTAAGTTCTTCTATTTGCTCATTGCTTAAAAATGACAAAAAACGCTCTGCATTAAATGGAAGTGACATATTTGACAAATGCACCGCCATCGTTGGAATGGGCTGCCAGAGTGAATATCTACGCGTTGTTAATAGGCGCAGTCCATGATGCTTCCAAGCGCAAAGTGGCATATAAAAGATAAAGGGACGCTCAAGACGAAGTGCAAATGCAAAGATTGACAACAATAAATGACCAAACTTAAAAACCTCTTCCTTTGTAATACCCAGCCACATTGTACCATCCATAGCCCCTTTCCCGTATGATGCAAGAATATCAACAGTTTCATTGAAGATTTTTCTTGTAGTCATAAAAGTAAGACAAGATGTATCTGCTGTGCGCCAATGACCATATTTGGTAATCCGCAAAGAAGCCATCTTTGGGCCTCGCACATTACCGTTGGCATGATTATAGCGGTCTGGATGATCCAAAGGTGTCACAAAATCGACATCATCTCTCTTGAGAACATCGGTCATAGCTAAAAAAGCGTCTGGATGATAAAGATAATCATCCTCCGAAAAATAAAGATACTCTGATGTGGTCGCAGCTCTTAATATCTCCACTTGCCTTGCATAGGTTGCAAAATTACCGATAGATGGAGTTTCCTCAATTGTTAATGAAATCTCCTTATTATCGGCAAAAGTCTCATTGAATAAATCTACATAATCACTCGAGCAACCATCCAAAACAACAACTAATTTAACGGGTTGAGCAAATTTTTGCAAAGCCCTTGCAAGAGATTGCGTTGTTGCCTTTACCATGTCAAATTTAGACTCATATACAACCGCCGTAGATGCCAAATGCGGGCAAACCCTATGTGCAATTGTTAATGGATATATGACACCGTTACTCATAACTTAAAAATTGCTCCATCGATTTTCTAAAATTCTCAGTAGAAAAATAAGAGAATATAAAGTCCTTAGCTTTAGCACCCAGTTCCTTGCAAAACACAGGGTCATCATAGCATTTCCGCATTGCCCTTGCGGCCTCATGGATATCAGGATTGGCACAGCTTGTCACCGATAAATAACAAGGATGATCCCTATCCGCTTTAGTAAGATTTATCATTGAATACGATATCGGCAAAGCATTATCCGAATTGCAGAATTCTTTCGTTGAGCTGTAATCTGTCACAACAACAGCCTTCCCCATAGCCATCGCCTCAGCAACTCCAAGACCAAAGCCTTCACCCCTATGAAGCGACAAATACAAATCGCAACACCTTGTAAGCCCATAAACATCACGCTTTGAGATGTATTCATCAATAGTAATAAATTTGTCAGCAATAGCCAAATCGTTAGCTAGTGCTGCTAATTTCAATTGTTTGTCGCGGTGCTCCTTAACATGATTGGTCTTAAAGACTAGCTTTGCATTATCAACATCCCTGAATGCCTCTGCAAAAGCACGCATTGCACCATCTGGATTTTTCCTAAAAAATGATGAACCATAGTCAAAATTAAAAAAGACAACAAAATCATCCTTACGGATTCCATATTGCTCTCTGACATCATCTCGTGCTGGAATATCCAACACATCAAACTGAAATGGATATAGAATCTTTTTAACAGGCGTTGAATTTGGCAATTGCTTACGGAATGTCTCTAAATCAAAATCTGACATCGCAATAACCAAATCCTCAGATTGAAGCCCTGGGAATGCCTCAACCAACCCCGATTCAAATTCCCAAAATACAATATGAGATTTTTTTAAGCCAAGCTCTTTTGGAACTGGTCCATTAAACAACTCAATTACATTAGAATATTTCAAAATCCTAAAATCCTTTTTAGGTGTTAGAAATGGGTTGATTTCACTATCAACAATCGCGGATTTCTTTGAAACATCAAAAGTCTGATATGAAATACCCGCTCTATGTAACGAAAAAACAAAATCACGCATAACTTTACTTAACGAGTAATTTGCGTGAAAAGGAGCAACTATAGTGACGCCATGCTCACTGGGACTTAATGGATAGCTGTTCGCATTCGCTAAAAAAAAGTGCCTTAAACGACGCGCCTCAATTTTACCGATAAAGAAATTCCAAACCCCTCGAAGCCCCCAAGTTTGCACCTTTTTTATGTAACTTTTGATAATGCCCGCCATTGATACTTAATGATGAATGTTAATTTTCAAACACCATCAATTAAAACAAAAAACAGACAAAAAGTAAATCCAAAAGAAGAGTGCAAAATGCAAAAGAAGAGCGGCAAGATAATCAACCAAAGCACTTCAACTAAAATAACGACGCAATTCCGCCTTCAAAAAGCCCAGCCCACCATACTTCAAACAAAAGGCAATTTGCCGTGGATAGTGCCATCACAGCCCCTTTTCAAATCAATATAAACGAAGCCATTTTGCTATTCGCAAAATAGTTGACAAATAAGGCATAGCCAATTGCACAAGAAAATAGCGTAAAGGCTGCAACTTAAATGACTTTTTTAGAATCTTTTCATCAATCTTCTGATTTGCAAATACAAAATCGGGGTGTTTCAATGGAAACTGAATTGGTTCCGTAGTACGATGCCCATGATAACTCCATGGATTCTGAGCAAATGTTGCTCCTTCCCCAAAACCAATATTCTTAATAAGGTTCACATTGGGATTGATGCAAAGACCATTCTTCGAAAGAATCAAGTATAGCAACTGAGGATCCCAGTTATTACAATCTCGACTACTATACATCTCAAACTCTTTTGTAAAATGCCATCGAGGAAATCTTTGCCTGAAAATTGTCCGCATATGACCAGTCTTTTTTAGCTTATGCCAACTTGAAATTTTATAGTCATACTGCTTAATCACTCTACGCCAAGTAGCAAACCCCCAACAATGCATAAGCTTTGAAAAATAGTAAGAATCGTCACTTACAGGTTTAAGCAAGGGATTATATCCTGCGATGTGCATAACACGGGTATCATTGCGATACTTATCTAATAATTCAGCACAATATGGGAAAAAACTGGGCTCAGGCAAATCATCATCCTCGAGAACTATCCCCTCCTCAACATTTTCAAAAAACCATTGAATAGCAGCAGCACACCCCTTACCAGCACCAAGATTTTTCTCCTGAAAGAGAGTCTTAATCTCACAATCCCAATCAATTTCAGCTAAAGTCGTTTCTCTTGCCAAACGACAATTTTCAACATCATCAGGACGATTAGGTCGCGGGGCATCTTGAGCAATGAAAATCTTTGAAGGGCGTGCAGTCCTAATAGAAGCAATTACCTTGCGCACACATTCTGAACGAGCAAAAATAATAAGAAGAACCGGTGGTGTTGGAAATGTTTTGTTTTCAGGGTTAGTCATAACTCAAAGCATCCAATTTTCAGTAAATCAAGGATGAATGTCAACTTTCAAACACCATCAATTAAAACAAAAAACAGACAAAAAGTAAATCTAAAAGAAAAGCGTAAAGATAATCAACTCAAATGCTTCAATTAAAATAACAGTCTTCAAAAACCAATATCACCACATTTCAACCACCAACGATACTAAACAAGGTCCAATATAAGGCAATCGTGCAGGAAATGATGTCAATGAAATAACCATAAGTAACGCTTTATCGCTTAAATTGCGTCAAGAAATTGATAAACGGATTTCTTAAAATTTTCGGTGGAAAAATATCCATCTATGAAAATCTTTGCTTGCATCCCCAGTCTTGTACGATAAGCCATATCATTATAACAGCGTAAAATGGCTTCACTGGCCACTGAAATATCTGCCTCTGCCCATCGCTTCATACTTAAAAAATATTCCCCAGGCTTAATATCAACTAAAGTATATGGAATCGGAATTGAATGGCTTGGCAAACAAAATTCTGTAGAAGCACTATAATCAGTAGCGATAACGACTTTTCCAAGCTGCATAGCCTCTGCCATTCCGATACCAAATCCTTCTGCTCGGTGTAATGACAAATAAACATCACAGGCATTAGTCAAACTATAAATTTCGCGCCTGGACAAATACCCACTAATAATTGTAAATTGTGATGAAATTCCCTCTTCCTCTACACAACGCTTAATAGTTTCAATATGATTAGGGTAATCACTTGCGAGATTTACCTTAAACACAAGTCTAGCATTGGCAACTCCACGCAATACTCTTGAGAATGATTTTATTGCCGCTAAAGGGTTTTTCCTGTGAAACGACCCTAAATCGAAATTATAAAATACAATAAAATCATCTTCCCCAAAACCATAGCGTTTACAGATTATCTTTTTATCTTCTAAATCTTTTGAAATCTCTTGTAGAGGATATAAAATTTTGAAAACCTTAGTTGTTTTTGGCAATTCATTACTAAAATCATTGAAATTGAAATCCGACATAGCAATCACAGGATCAGATGACGCAAGATAAGGAAATGCATCAAGCAATCCTGATTCACCTTCCCAAAATGCAATTCGAGCTCGCACTGGAACAATCCCATCAGGTAGAGGACTCCTAAACATCTCTACAACATGAGTAAATCGCCTTACATTAAAATCATGACGCGGAGTTACAACATCCAAATAATCCGAAGTTAATGAATTCTTGGCAGGATTTATATCAAATCCTTGAAAAGAAATCCCCGCTCGTTTCAATGCGAATAAAAAGTCACGCACTGTTTTACTATTACTATACCCACGAGAGATTGGAGCTATAACAGTAATGCCACGCTCAGGAGTAGTTCCTAAATGTTGTCTTGCATTCTTACAAAGAAAATGCTTAATCCTTATAGAAGCGAACCAACGGGGAAAATATCCTACAACACCTTTAATTCCCCAAACTCGGAGCTTTGTAAAGATTGATGAAATTTTTTTGAAAAATAGTTTCACAAATCAAAATCCACTTTATCATAATTCCAAAAACGAAATTCATCAATGGCATAATTCACAGATGAACGATTCTCAACATCCTTGTGAAATGGGAAGCACAAAAATGTAGGGACAGCAGTGATTGCTGGAGAAAGCCCCCATTTAGGTGCTTCTGGAAAGCTCGTACTGGCAACAACTTTTCCATTAAAAAAGATTACAGCCTTTATCAATGGCTCACCATCTTTTGAAAGTTCTTTAATGCCGTCCTTATTCCAAACTAAAGCATAATGGTTCCAATCTTGTTCTTTATCTCCCATTATCGTTTTATAGCGTGGTGAAGGTCTAAAATTAGATGTACAAGCACGCAAATGCTCTATCATAGCATTTAATCCTCCACCTCCTAAACCATTGTTACCATTCCATTCTATACAAAAACGAGGCTCAACACCTAACACTCCAAATGTAAAAAAGCACGGATGATGCCCCGTGGTTATAACATCCCTAGGAGGAGTAAACTTTCCCCATAATTCAAAACATCCTTTTTGACCAAGCATTCCAGCTTCCATCGGCACAATTGCAGAACAAGAATTTGCGGCGACCAAAAGGGCTTTATCCTTTACACCATCAACAAAATCGCCACCAATAAACTCGCCCTTAGGTCCAACCATAGGCTCTTCAATTGCTTCCTTTGAATCAAATGTGCAATGATATACAAGTCCTACTGGCTTATTATCAGCTCTAAATATGACACATCCCCCACAAATAACCGACAAAATAGATATGATTGCTAAGAATGCTTTACTAGTTTTCATTTTTTCCTCCTTTTAAAAACTACACTAGTTTAATTAATTTATCAACAATCGTCAATTGTCACCCTTCACAAGTGCGCGCAACATATTCGCCCGCGCCTTAGCATCTGCCCGTGAAGGACGCTCACCTTGCAAAAGTGCCGCGGTTCCCTGACGAGGGCTATAGGGGAAGACATGAATTGAATCAAAAGCGAAGTCCCTTACCAAACTATATGTTTGCATAAAAGCCGCCTCATCTTCGCCAGGCAACCCAGTAATAAAATCACCGCTCAAAAACAATCCATCAAGCTTGCCACGGTAATTTTGCAGAATTTCACGAATTTGTTCGCCAGTATAACGCCTTCGAGCCAAAGCAAGCACCCTACTATCCCCCGATTGAATTGGCAGATGAATAAAACGGTTAAAATTTTGATGACTCCGCATCACATCAATAATTCCATCATCACATATCCCGGGCTCTATTGACCCCACCGACACATTGACACCATAATCTGCAGCCAAAGAACAAATCTCCGAAATAAGCTCAGGAAGACCAATCTCTCCATCTTTGTAACAGGCCAAATTGCAACCCGTTAAAACAATCTCCCGAAAGCCCGCCTCGCAAAAATCCGTCGCGCACCTAATTGCCGTCTCCGAAGGCAAAGACACCGGAGCGCCTCGCGTAAAAGGCACAATACAGTAAGCACAACGAAATGCACATCCGTCCTGCACCTTAAGCAATGCCATATCCTTATGCTTACAATGTGGCGTTCGCCCTGGAGAAGCCCACAAAGTGCCCGTAGCCGGCAGTATCGGTGTCGCATCCGGCTCCACCAAAGCAGACGGAAAAGCCGCAACAGGACGGACCCTAACAGGCGCACCGCGCCTTCCCTCTCCAAATGCCTCAGCGACAATTTTCAGCAAATCAGCCTCATCAGCCTTGACGACAACCAAATCCGCACCTGCATCCCTCAATGTCAAAGTCGGAATTGCCGCTGTCGCGCAGCCTGTAACAACAACAAAAGGCAACAAATCCTCACTCACATCAAGCTTCAAAGCACGCAATGTCTGCAGCGTCGAACGCTCAGCCTGCCTCGTCACAGCACAACTTCTGACAATAACGACATCACTCTGCACCTCTCCTTGAACAACAGTCCAGCCAGCCGCCGAAAACTCAGCAGCAAAAATCGCCTCCTCCGCTTGATTTAAGCGACACCCCAATGTTATAAATCGTATTGTCATATACTAATTATATCATATTCCTCTCGTTGTCAGTCTATAGCATCACACCTTTAAGTGTCACACTGTTACACTTGACATAACAACCCAACCTTACTATACTAATCACACAAAATAATTGATGATACAACAGCGTCTGAGCCCCCACCTCCCTTTCCTCGCGTATTTCATAACTCGCAAACTGTCTTTACTGTCAAACGTACCACCTTATAACCTTTAAGACCCAAGTAACAAAATCCCAGTGTTCTTTGCAGTAAAACTTTTTAAGGGGACAGGCCTTTTTGATTCCACTTTGCAATATCTTAATAATGAACATTCTAAATTTTTGGCACACGCAAAATGAGATTACGGTGCGGAACAAATTTTCACCGAAAATCTCTGCGGGCTCGGCGTTCTTTGCGGTAAAACTCTTTAAGGGAACAGGCCTTGGCATTTCGAACTTTTTAAGAGGACAGGCCTTTTTGATTTCAACCTAAATTCGGCAGTTGGAAGCATAAAATCTCCGTTTGACGCAATAAAATTGTGGGCTTTGCTTTTGTTTTGCGTTTCACCCGAAACAAGAAGGACTGTCGCTTAAAAAGTTTATATACCAAAATCTTGACTCAATAACTTCCTATAACTTAAGCAAAGTTTGCAAGTAGAATCTGTTTGATAGTTTGCGAGTTTGACAGTTTTTCACGCGGCGAAACTCCTCAACTCCCAATCTCCTCTTCTCCCAGTAGCAAAATTGACATTATACGCGAGACATTAGACTTGTGAGACTTCGGGCTTAAGACATAAGACTTCTAGGAATCTTGTGTGG
>JAZUMF010000023.1:0-89511 GCA_045603485.1 Kiritimatiellia bacterium
CGCTGCAAAATACGCCATTTCACCCATGGAGCCATCATAGGCTCTAAAGACTTCGTCAACGAAGAGTTTGAAAAGCATCGTAACCTCTTTAATCCTAAGCGAAAAACAGGCGCAAGAGGCATAGGCTTGTGCAAGGACTGGAATGGCCTAAGACTTTGCTCGGCAAGAGACCTCAAAAAGTCGCCGTTCACCTTCAAGGCTTAACGAAAATCCCTAAAAATTGCAAATCTTACCAATCTCAATGCCGCAAATTTCTTGGCGGCCTAGGTGGCTATTGTCTCAATATGTGTAATAACGGTCAAAACAAGGCTATTTCAGCGATAAACAGCACTCCCAATATGCCGTTTTGGGTAATTAAGACAGAAAAAAAAGAGGCGAGTAAGATGAATGTGGCATTGCCATGGCTTTGGGTCTGTCCCTCATGCAAGAAGCTAATAAAGATATAGCATTGTACCTGTCCCTAAAGCGGAAAATGTAATAAAAAGAGATATGTGGACTGTCGCTTATGCAGAAAATGTAATAAAAGAAACGGTGGTGAGAGATGAGGACTGTCCCTTGAGCGGGTATGTGGGCAAATTTGTGATAAGTGGCTGATATCGGGTCTGTCCCTCTGGTGAGAATATGTAGTATTTGGTAGTTAGTGTGGTAATGGCCTGTCCCTTGAGCGGGAATGTGGCGTTTTTGCTATGGGGAGGATTTATGTTTTTTGGGGGCAGTGTGATAGGTTTTTGTCAACTCGACTGTTATTTGTTACAATTGTTGATGATAGGTTGACGGAGGTGCTTTTTCGGAATCTGGGTTTCAGTTGGCAAAAGCTCTTATCGGGATAATAAAAATGGGTAAAATGCTTGAGTCGGAGGGCGTTGTGGCCGCAAATGAGATTTTTTCAGGTGTCTTTGATTCTTCAAGCCCTAGGATGACTATTGACGGGGAAATCAGGGATGCGGATTTTTACGAGCAGTCTAGTGATTGTGTCGTTTGGCATTTTGGCGATATTGAATGGCGGTGGCAGATATTTGTGCGGGGTGAATGGACGATAGTACGCTCGACAATCCGCAATTGCGGTAAAGTGGATGTAACGCTCGGAAGATGCGATATACTTAATGGCGACGGTGGAATCCTGAAAAACTATCCCGATATACGCTTTCTGGATTTGCAGTCTTTGCAACTTCGGCAACGGACGGTTCGTTCAGTGTGCGACCCAAAGGCGGCTCATGATATGCCTATTCACATCCAGTTTGCAACGCCTGACGGGACTTTTGCGTTGCAGTTTGGATTTACTACATTCACTACACTTGAGACGACTTGTCATTGGGACGGCGTAAATAGGGTTGAGAGTGTCAGGGCTTCGGGGGCTTTTGAGAATTGGACGCTTAAAGCGGGCGCATCGACACAGTTTGAAGAGTTTGCTTTAGCTGTCGGCTCTAATCCTCATTCGCAGCTTGTAGAATGGGCGGAAATCGTTGCCGAAAATTATAAGCCGCAGTTTATACGCACGCCGGCATTGGGGCTTTCAGGGGGAGCATGGAGTTACAATTCATCGGAGAATTCCGAATCTCTGGATGATTCCAAATATAACAAAGCGGCTGCTCTTTCGGAGAAGTTGCCGGGATATGGCTTTAAATATGTATGGATCAGCAACTCCAACATTCCCGGGGGCAATCCCGGAGATTGGAAGGGGTGGAATTCGAAAAACTATCCGCGCGGGCGGGATGGTACAGGGAAGAGATATGAAGATATAGGCTGGATTATGGGCTCGTGGGCAGGGCCGTTTATGCTCAGCTCCGGTCTTGAAGATATGGTAAATGAGTATGCCGATGCAATTTACCGCCGTGATGATGGGACGCCGTGGGTCTTTAAGAATACATGGTCGCATGGTGATGCAGGACTTTTGACGGCTGACAAACGGCCAAAGATTTACGCGTTAGATCCGTCGAATCCAAAGGTCATCGAAAAACTCAGCGACGATTTTACATATTTGCGCCAACATAAAGTCCGTTATTATATGCTTGACTTTCTGCAGACCGGGCTTGCGTATGCGGGGGTTGGACCCGACGCTCCACACTTCTCGGCGTCAGATGGTTCCCGCAGCCGTGTAGAGGCTTTTTACAAAGCAATGACGGCAATTCGAAAAGCGGCAGGGCCAGAGACCTATCTTTTGGGATGTTCAGGACCGACATTTTGTTGCGTGGGAGTCGTTGACGGTGTGCGTACGGCCGGAGACTTGGGTGAAGGGCGGGCAATCAGACATCCGGGAACTTTCTTTTATCCTGCAAGTTACGGTATAAACAGACTTGATTTCTGGACGGGGCCAATGCGCTCACTCTACAATGCGGCGAGCTATTATACCCATGGCAGACTTTTCAACAACGACTTGGGCAATGTGCTGACAGTAGGGGAGCCGCTACCTCTCGAACACGCCCGTATCAACGCCGCAATCCATGCCTTTTCTGGTTCTTCGACGATGTTTGGTGACGATCCCAGAGATATTACTCCTGAACGGCTCGCGTTGGTAAAAGCGACATTCCCAAGGGAAGATTTTCCTGCCGTGCCCGAGGATTTGTTTACGGGAGAATTGGGAATGCCGCCTTTAATCCAGAGATATGACTTCCCCGATGCAAGCGTCTTTGCCGTTTTTAACATAGGAAAGACGCCGATTCGCCGCACTCTGAGGCGAAAGGGGGTCTTTGTGCTTTTTGACTATTTCGACGGTTATATGCGAAACCGTCATCGTGATGAGGTAGAAGTGACTGTTCCGCCTGAGTCGGTGCGAATTTATCGGCTTTGCGATTTCACCCATGCTCCGCAGGTAATCGGTTCGTCAACATCATTTACGGGCCGCGATTCAACGGGGGTATGGGATAGCGAGGCTTTATCTCTTTCGGTAGAGGTTCGCCGTCCTGGGAGCGAACGCGGAATTGTCTATCTCTTTGTGCCTCCAGGCTGGCACCTTGATAATATTCGTCAAGGTCGTATCGGCAAGGATATGTCATCAGAGGAACTCGTTGTAGCCGTTCCTTTTCAAACGGACGACGATGGTAATTGGAAGAAAACGATTCGTTTTGAGCGGCATCAAGTCTCAGATGATACCGCTAGAAACGAAGCCGAGCGTTTCGGTTGAGGCAAATTGCGAGCGGCGCACGGGAGCGCGGCTGTCACAAGCTGCCGTTATTGTTTTGCACGCTGAATAAAAAGGTGTTATAATACCTCAACCATGAGATTGTTGCAATTGTCACTATTATCGCTTTTTTATGAGCGGTACTTTTTTTGAGGAGTTTAAAATGCCAGACCATTCAAAAGATACGGGCGATACATACTCGCCTTATCCAGAGACTGCCGATATTGAAACATCCAATGACGATTACGCAACCAGATTTAAGGGTAAGACCGGGGCATGGATGCTTGATGTCCAAACGAAGCTGACTGTAAAGCATTTGGCAAAGCTTCCCAAGGGAACGCTGCTTGATGTCGGGGGAGGGCATGGTCAGCTTGCCCATCCTCTTGCAGAGCAAGGGTGGAATATTACCGTTCTGGGAAGTTCTAAGAGTTGCGAGCATCGAATTAAGGATTTAACCGAGGCTAATAAGGCTAAATTTGTCGTCGGTAATGTTATTGAGCTTCCATTCCCTGATAAAAGCTTTGATGTTGTGATTTGCTTTAGACTTCTTACTCATTGTGACCATTGGGAGCAGCTTGTTAAGGAGCTTTGCAGGGTCTCTCGCGGACCTGTTATTGTCGATTATCCGACAAGTCAAAGCATTAATGCAATAGCTCCAATGTTTTTTGCAGCCAAAAAGAAGTTTGAGAAGAATACCCGTACATGGAAGCTTTTCCGCCATAAAGAAGTGACTGACGCTTTTGAGTCGGCCGGTGCGAAAATCGTTTCCAGGCGAAAGCAGTTTGCAATGCCGATGGTTGTCCATCGTGCCTTGAAATGTGCTGCGCTTTCGTCATTTCTAGAGGGGTGCTGCAGGGCAATCGGGCTTACAATGCTGTGCGGTTCGCCGGTAATTTTGAAGGCTGTCCGCAAGTGATGGACGGTAAATAATACACGCAAAGGAGACATTAAATGAACAATCCCATTTGGCTTATGACATCAGCATACGCTCAATATGATTTTGCTGGTGTAGTGAAAAAGGCGAAGCAAGTCGGTGCGCAGGGACTCGAGCTTTGCGTATTCAGGCGTGACGGTACGCGTCAGGATCATGTTGCTACACATCTCAATTACGAGAACTTTACGGCTAAGGACGCGCAAAAGGTAATTGATGTATGTCGCAAGGAGGGGCTTCGTGTCTCTGTCGGCGCATACGAAAATCTTCTCAGCGAAAACGAGGCTGAGGCTATTGCGAACCGCAATCATCTTCTAAAGCTTATCCGTATCGCATATCTCCTCGGCGGTGACAAAGCTGATGTCGTTGCAGGTACTTTTGTCGGCTACAACCATAAACTGGGTCGTCAAGATGGCGGCTTTGAGAAGAATCTCAATCTTTACAAGAAGGTCTTTACACCAATCATTAAGTATGCCGAAGATATTGGCGTTACCGTTACATACGAAAACTGCCCAATGGAGGGGTGGACGCCTCTATCAGAGCCTCAGTCTTACAACAACCTTCCTGCTACACTTGCCGCCCGTAAGCTGATGTATGCGTTAATTCCAAGCAAGGCTCACGGCGAGACATACGACCCTTCGCATGACGCCTGGCAGCATATTGACCCAAGCGATGTAATAAAGGCAACGGATATGAGCCGTTTGCGTCGTATCCATATCAAGGGTACCCGCAACCGCTATGACGCAATGGCAATCCATTGGGGTAGGCTGTATCCCGTTCGCGGTATTGATCCCAAGCTTGCGGAAAAGGCCGGCGTCCCATATTCGATTTCTTCGTGGGACCGTCATAACTATGACCCTGCACTCCCCGGCTTCGGTGGAAGCGACAGCATTGATTGGCGCCGCTTTATCGATACTCTAAATGAGCGCGGCTTCGATAAAAAGCCATTTGTTATCGAGAATGAAGCTTGGAATTCTTCACATACTGGCAATGAGGGGGCAACGGATCAGGGCTTTGCCGCGACAATTCTGAATTGCTCGCCTCTGCTTTGGCCTCTTACGAAGAATGGCTACAAATTCGACAAAAAGCACCTTGTCGAGCTGGTTGATGCTCCTAAGGATATTCCTGTCATGACAGTGGATAAGCTTTAATCCTAAATTCGGCAGTTGGAAGCATAAAATCTCCGTTTGACGCGGGGCTTCGCCTTGGTTTTGCGTTTCACCCAATGAAGGAGAAGGACTGTCCCTTAAAAAGTTTTAAGATTGGAAACAACCTAGGCAACTGGTAAAAACAACTTTTAAGAGGTGCGCGGGCTAACATGCCCGCGCTCATCTACTTTAGTGTGGTCTTCAAATATAATTGCTTTCGACAATTAGAAAAATGGGCACGGGCGAGTTAGTCCGTGCGCCCAAGGTACGCTGTTTCAAATAAGTTGTTTCCAATCAAAAAAGACCATTAGACTTGATATACCAAAATCTTGACTCAATAACTTCCCATAGCTTAAGCGAAGTTTGCAAGTAGGAGCAGTTTGACAGTTTGCGAGTTTGACAGTTTTTTTTAAATCAGAAAGGACTGTCCCTTAAAAAGTTTTAAGAATGGAAACAACCTAGACAACTGGTAAAAACAACTTTTAAGATGAGCGCGGGCTAACATGCCCGCGCTCATCTACTTCAGCGTGGTCTTCAAATATAATTGCTTTCGACAATGAGAAAAATGGGCACGGGCGAGTTAGCCCGTGCGTCAAAGGTAAGTTGTTTCAAATAAGTTGTTTCCAAAGACCATTAGACTTGATATACCAAAATTTTGACTCAATAACTTCCTATGGATTAAGCAAAGTTTGCAAGTAGGAGCAGTTTGACAGTTTGCGAGTTTGACAGTTTTTTTAAATCAGAAAGGACTATCCGCTATAAAAAAAGGCACCTGAGCGAGAGCTTAGGTGCCTTTTTTCGTTAATTATTATCAAGCGACAGCTGATAATAAAGAATGTCTTGGTTTAGTATGCGCGAAGGCGTTTGACGGCCTTGGCGATGTCGCGAATGCGGGAGTTGCCCGCTTCACGCTCAACGGCTATGGAACCCTTGAAGCCGAGCTCTTCAAGCTTTTTCAGGAAGGCGTAGGTGTTGACTTCGCCATCGCCCCAAGCGACTTCAATACCCCAGGTGCCAGGCTGAGTATGGACAGCATCCTTTGCGTGGACATGGCGAATCCAAGGAGCGAGCTTGGGAAGTGCCTCAAGAGGGGTGTCCTTGTTGTAAAGGATAAGGTTGGCGGGGTCGAGATTCAAGAATACATGGTCGTGATTGAGCTCTTTGAGGAAGTGCTCCAAATCGTCGCCTGTTTCCTGTCCTGTTTCCATTAGGAAGTCGATGCCATTTTCAGCGGCGATGTCACCAAAGATGCGGATGCGCTCGTAGAACTTTGCCGCGTAGGCGGGGTCTTCATGGTCAATGAAGCCAGCGTGAAGTGAGAGATAGGGGGCTCCTAATTCAGCGGTCATCTTCGCGGCACGCTTGAAGAGGTCAAGAGCTGTCTCCCAATGCTCGTCAGGTGCGATACCGCCGGTTTTGCGAATCGTTTCAAGTGTTGAATAGTTCTCCCATGGGAAGCCGAGCATGGTGCATGAGATGCGCATACCGCGGGCTTTGACTATCTTTAGGTATTCTTCATCTCCATCAAGTGCAGGCCCGAGGGCGAGGTGCATTCCGTCAACCTCCATCGCGTCGAGAATGTCGCAAACCTCAGAGATGCTCTTCTGAAGAGACCATGTGCATACGCTAATTGGGAATTTGTCCATAATTTTCCTTATTGTGCAACCATTAGAAACAATTTCTAATTGTATCATTATTTGGGGCGGTAAGGCAATGTAATAATTTGACTATAATGTTAAAAAAGTGATATAATACTTTTTTATTGATAATTTAATGGTGATTTATGTCGGAATACATTTTACTAGTGCTTGGCGCTATCCTTGTTGGTAATTTTGTACTTAACAGGTTTTTGGGAATCTGCCCGTTTCTCGGTGTCTCAAAGCGTTTAGATACCGCAATGGGCATGGCAGGGGCAGTTATTTTTGTTATGACTCTTGCTTCTGCTGTCACATGGACTTTGCAACGATATCTTCTTGTCCCTTACAAGCTTGAGTCTTTGAGAACTTTGGCATTTATTCTGGTGATAGCGACTTTAGTTCAGATGGTTGAGATGATTCTCAAGCGTTTTATTCCGTCACTTTACAAGGCTTTGGGAATTTACCTTCCGTTGATTACCACAAACTGTGCGGTCTTGGGCGTGGCGGTTATGAATGTAAATGAAGGGTATACCTTCTTCAAGGCGGTTTTGTTCGCTTTTGCCGCAGGTCTTGGATTTGCCCTTGCTCTCGCAATTTTTGCGGGCCTTCGTGAATCGATTGACCGCGCCAATCCTCCAAGGGCTTTTCGCGGTATTGCGATTGCCTTGGTTACCGCCGGCTTGTTGAGTTTGGCCTTTATGGGCTTTGGCGGGCTTGTTAAGTAAGGAATTTGATAATGAGCACGCTTCTGGTTTCTATTGTTTGCATCGGTGCTGTTGGTCTTGTTTGCGGTTTGGCTCTCGCGTTGGGTGCAAGATTTCTTGCGGTCAAGGAGGACCCCCGTATCGCTCAGATTCAGGCTTGTCTTCCTGGGGCTAACTGCGGCGGATGCGGTTTCGCCGGCTGTCAGGCTTATGCCGCCGCTATTGTCAAGGGCGACGCTCCCTTCAATCGTTGTACTCCCGGCGGAGTTTGCGCCGCAACGGGCATTGCCAAGGTGATGGGGGTTTCATTCGATGGTGAGATTGAAGAGTTTGTTGCCGTCGTCAAGTGCGGCGGCGATGATTTGAGCGCCGTTAAGAAATTTGCCTATAACGGAATTACCGACTGCGCCGCCGCGGCGGCTGTCGCAGGCGGCGACAAGGGGTGTCCTTACGGCTGTCTCGGGTACGGCTCGTGTGTCAGGGCTTGCCCATCGCATGCTATTGAAATCGTTAATGGTATCGCAAAGGTTCATTCGGAGCTTTGCATCGGGTGCGGCGCCTGCGCTCAGGTTTGCCCAAGGCGTGTTATTGAGCTTATTCCACGCTCTTCAAGGGTTCATGTTTTCTGCAAATCACAGGACAACGGCGCAACCGTAAGAAAGTACTGTTCGAAGGGGTGCATCGGTTGCCGACTTTGCCTTAAGAATGCCGCAGAGGGTGTTATTATCGTTGACGGTACTCTTGCCCGTGTAAACCATTCCATTCCTTTTGACGGCGATGCCGCTCTTGAGAAATGTCCCACCAAGTGTTTGCGGAGGGATTAAACAATGAAGTTGCTTGATAAGATTTTTCATTTTCACGGCGGGATTCATACCGAGGGGCACAAGGAACTTGCAGCAGACCGTCCCTTGGAGGAGATTCCACGCCCAAAGATATTGACGATTTCAATGTCTCAGCATCTCGGAGCTCCTGCCACTCCATGCGTCAAGCCAGGCGACCATGTTGTGAAGTATCAAAAGATTGCTGACGCTTCGGGTTTTATTTCCAGTCCTGTTCATACTCCACACGCGGGTGTTGTCAAGTCTATTATTTCTTCGGCAACCGCTTCAACCCGCGTTGCTCCCGCTGTTGTTATCGAGCTCGATTCCGATGACGGAGCGGAGGACGCCGCAATGGCTCCAATTCCCGATTGGAAAAACGCCCCGATTCCCGAGCTTTTGAATCGTATCCGCGAGGCGGGAGTTGTCGGTGCAGGCGGAGCTGGATTCCCAACTTGCGTCAAGCTTTCACCTCCCAAGGACAAGGTTATTGATACAGTTATCGTAAACGGCGCCGAATGCGAGCCTTATCTTAACGGCGATAATCGTTTGATGATTCAGATGGCAAAGGAGCTTTGGGAGGGCATCTCGATAGTCCGCCATATTTTGGGTGCAAAGCGCGTTATTTTCGCCGTTGAGGACAATAAGCCAGTCGCCATTGAGAGTTTGCGCAAGGCACTTGCCGATACCGATGCGGAGCTTGCCATTTTACCGCACTCATATCCGCAGGGCAGCGAGAAGCACATTATCTATTCGACTACAGGCCGTGTCGTTCAGATGGGTAAGCTTCCCGCTGATGTAGGTTGTGTTGTAGAGAATGTTTGGACAATCTTGACAATCTGGTCTTCAATAGTCAAGGGGATTCCCGTCGTTATCCGTACCGTAACGGTTACGGGTGATGTTGTAGCCAAGCCTTCAAATTTTGCGGTGCCTATCGGTGCTACAGTTGCTGAGCTTGTTGCCGCGGCGGGCGGTTTTACAAGACCTCCCGTCAAGGCTATTTGCGGCGGACCGATGATGGGATTTGCCATGCCATCTTTAGATGTGCCTATAACAAAAACCTGTTCGGGTCTGGTTTTCCTTTCTGAAGATGAGGTCTGCGAGTTTGAATCTAATGCCTGTATTAACTGTGGCCGTTGCATTGAGGCTTGTCCTATGGGGCTTATGCCTCGCGAGATAAGCCTTGCGGTTGAGGCAGATGATATCGCTGAGGCAGAAGTTTGTCATGTCATGAATTGCTTTGAATGCGGTTCATGCGCCTTTGTCTGTCCCGCCCATCGCCCACTTGTACAGCATAATCGACGCGCTAAGGCTATTATTGTAGCACGGCAGAAGGCTGCCCAAGCCGCCGCCGAGGCAGAACGCGCTAAAGCGGAGTCTAAGGAGGCTTCCAGCAAATGATTGAAACACGCAAAATTCCAGAGGGCTCTTTTTTGGTTAGCCCATCTCCACATGCTCATGCTCTAGGTTCTATCAGGACAATTATGCTTGATGTGCTGATTGCACTTTTCCCTGCGACGGTAGCGTCAATCGTTTTCTTTGGCATGGACGCGTTGATTCTGATTGTCGTGTGTGTGGCTTCTTCATTGTTTTTTGAGGCCATATCGCGCAGGATAATGAAGCGCCAACAGTCAATCGGTGATTTGAGCGCGGTTGTTACAGGACTTCTTTTGGCTTTCAATCTTCCTCCTGACTTGCCGATATGGATGGCGGTTGTAGGTTCGGCCTTCGCAATTGTCGTCTGCAAGCAGCTCTTTGGCGGGTTGGGCTACAATCCGTTCAATCCCGCATTGGCGGCCCGCGCTTTTCTTTTAGTGTCATTTACAGGTGCTATGACGACTTGGTCACAATCTTCATGGTATCAGCAGGTTGACGCTGTGACAACAGCAACTCCGCTTGGTCTGGTAAAAGAGACCTTCAAGAACGGTGGCGCGATTCCTTTTGATATGGACTTGCCGATGATTTGGCGTTTTGCCATCGGCGATATCAACGGCTGCATCGGCGAGACCTCCGCAATTGCTCTTTTGCTTGGCGGTCTTTACCTTATCTTCCGTCGCGTGATTTCATGGCATATTCCTGCAACCTTTATCGGGACTGTCGCTCTTTATGCCGCGATTCTCCGTTTTGCGCTCCCAGAGGCATCAATGCCTGTATCATTCCATCTGCTCTCAGGCGGGCTTTTCCTTGGAGCTTTCTTTATGGCGACCGATATGGTGACAACTCCGTCAACACGCAAGGGGAAGCTGATTTTTGGCGTTTGCTGCGGTATTTTGACGATGGTCATCAGAACCGTCACATCGGGCGATTATCCCGAGGGGGTAAGCTTCTCTATTCTAATTATGAACGCCTTTGTGCCTCTTATAAACAGAGCTACCCGTGTTAAGCCATTCGGAGGTGCCTATGCGCGAGCTTCTTAAACTTTCATCGATTCTCGCAACGGTTTGTGCGATATGTGCAGCCCTTTTGGTTTATGTTGATATGCTCACGCAGGCTCCCCGCGAGGCTTCGGGCAGTCAGAAGCGTTCTCAGGCCGCCAGAAGCGTCCTGCCTTCGTTTACTGACGAAAATGCCGAATTGCGCGGCCTTGAAAACGGCGCATTCCTGTTGACCGACCGCGCAAGCGGTGAATTCCTCGGTGCGGCGATTGAAGGTTCTTCAACTCACGGCTACGGCGGCAATCTTCGTTTGATTGTCGGTTTTGATGCAAAAAACAATGTCGTCGATTTTGCCGTTCTCGAGTCGCACGAGACTCCTGGTCTGGGAGCTAAGGTTTCTGACGAGAAGTTTAGAGCGGCATTTCGCGGCCGCCCGTCAAATTGTTCAAAGATGCATGTTAAGAAGGACGGCGGAGATGTAGATGCGATTACATCCGCAACGATTTCTTCGCGTGCCGCTTGTGAGGCTGTCGCGGATGCGGCGTCAAAATTGGAAGCGGTCCGTAAGGAAGCTCTCCGGAAGTGAGGTTTGCTGTGAATATTTTTTCGATTTTTTCTAAAGGTGTCGTCAAAGAAAACCCGACATTCCGTCTTGTTCTTGGAATGTGCCCAACGCTTGCAACTACAACATCACTTGAAAATGCAATTGGCATGGGGGCGGCAACGACCTTTGTTCTTTGCGGTTCAAATGTCGTTGTTTCAATTTTGCGTAAGGTAATTCCAGAAAGCGTGCGCATACCTTGCTTTGTCGTCATCATCGCTTCATTTGTCACAATCATCGATTTGCTTATGCAGGCATATACACCTGCATTGACTGAAAAGCTCGGTATCTTTATTCCGCTTATCGTTGTCAATTGCATTGTCTTTGCCCGTGCAGAGTCATTTGCGAGCAAAAATTCCCCGATTTTCAGTTTCTTTGATGGTTTGGGAATGGGCGTCGGCTTTACGGCCGCATTGTCAATCATAGCATCTGTCCGCGAGATTCTGGGTACGGGTACCTTGACAGTCTGGGGAAATTTGCATTTCTCTCTCCCTGCGGCAATTTCTCCGAATATCGTTTTATTTATCTTGCCTGCTGGAGGATTCTTGACCTTAGGCTGTATTTTGGCTATGATAAATCATTATCAGACACGCGCGGCCATTAAGGCAGGTAAAGAGATTCCGCCTCCATTGCAGCTTGATTGCCGCTCATGTGCAGTTTGCCATTTCGGAAAAGTTTTAACCAAGGATAGTTCAAAATGAGTATTGAGGTTGCTCCCATTATTGCTGGGTATGATTCTTTCTCTCTGATTCGAGAGAGAGATGACTTTTCAATATGGAGAGCACGACTCATTGAGAATGGTCTTACCGTTGAAATAATCATTGCCAATGAAGGAGCCAAGAAGTCGATAACAGATCGTCTTTTTGGAGTTTACGGTCATATCAAGGCATCGTCGCATCCGAATCTCTTGCGCGTCCTTGAGCTTAATTATGAGGCGCCCAATCCATATATTGTGACCGAGCATTTTATAGGTCGCTCGCTTTATTCAACCGTAAAGGATCATGGCCCGTTTGACAGTGCAAAGGTTTTAAGGTTAGCCCGTCAAATCGCATTGGCGCTCACTCAATTAAATTCAACAAGGCATTTTGTCGTCCGTAATCTTAAGCCCGATAACATTAGGCTCGATGATGCCGGCAATGTAAAGCCGTGTGATTTTACCTTGGCGATTTTCCCAGACGAACGAGGTCTGGGCATTGATGCGGAAGACGAGGGGAGTGTCGTAGGAACTCCGCAGTATATTTCTCCCGAACAGGCTGCGGCATCTCCCGATATAGATTTCAGATCAGACATCTACTCGCTTGGAGCGGTTCTTTATTATATATCAACAGGTGTTATACCTTTTGATATACCTGATGTTATGAAGATTCTGGAGCTTCAGTCATCAGGCGCCTTACCCGATCCTAGGACGATAAAACATGATTTGCCTGAAGGCTTTGTCACCTTGATTTCGCTTTTGATGATTAAAAATCCTAATCATCGGATAGGTAGCTGGGATGCCGTTGTAGATAATATAAAGAATCTTGAAAACGGGCGTGAAGTAATCTTTGAACCACCGCTTGGCGCTGTCTCTACGATTCACAGGCTTCAGCCGTCGGGTAGTGATAAAAATAAAACCGATTCATCCGCTGCCAAAAGAAGTTTTTCCGCCGCCATAACGCCTCCCTTTGTAGTTAGGGCTTTATTGTGGATTCTTCTGCTTGCGTGGTTTCTTTGGCTTGCCGATGCAAGACTTGGCTCTCCGATGAAATTACCGGGAAGCGCAGAATTGGCAATGCTTATTGACAGAACACTGCAAGACTATAAAGAAAGTTCCTCCGATGACATTGAAGAGGAGGAGTCAGACGATGGAGACGCTATTGTTCCTTTGAATCCTGATATGCGTGATACAACTCCAGTTGTCGAGGATAAGCTTGAAGAAGCCGTAAGTAAGTCTTCCAGTGAAAATGCCGTCAAGGTTGGCGAAAATCAGGTAGAGAAGCTTGAAGAGTCCTCCAAAACGGTTGCCACCCCCGTTCAGGAGTCAGCGAAATCTGAGGTTCCATATTGGGGAAATAAGATTCTTGAGCAGTTTCGAAAAGGGAATATCAGGGAAGCGCTGAGAATTGCCGAGACGAGCCAATCTGAGTTTGGTATGCAGGTCGCTCGGGTCATTTCAAAGATGCCAGATCTCGATGAGGCCGTAGCTGCGCAAATTATTCTTCAGAAGGGCAAGGAAACGAAAATCGTCTTTATGGGTCGCACCCGCATTCTCATACCGCTAAACCGCATGAGCAATACTGTCATATCAACATCTTTCAATGATAGGATTGTTCGCGTTGATGTTAAGCAGTTCTCCCCTGAAGAAAAATTGCGTTGGCTTGAGAATGTCAGTGACGAGGGGGGCAATGCCAGAGCTCTTGCTTTGGCTATACAATTGTCTGACGATGATGCGATTAGGCGTCATGCCGCCAGAGCAGGTGCAGTCGGCAAGCTTTTGGGTGAGTAGACCGTTATGGATGTCGTCTATGCTTCAAATGATGCCTATGCGCCATTTTTAGGCATTTCGATGCTTTCTCTCTTCGAGAATAATAAGAATCTGAAGTCCATTCGGGTCTTTATCTTGGGAGAAGAAATTCAGGCTGATAATGTACAGAAGCTGGACTTTATCGCAAGGTCATATAAGCGTAATCTGATTTTTATTGACGCGACATCATATAAAGATAAAATTCAGTTTGACTTTGATGCCTCGGGATATAATCCGATAACTCTTGCACGCCTTTTTTTATGCAGTTATCTGCCTGATGATGTTGAGAGAGTTTTATATCTGGATTGCGATACTGCAGTCAATGGTTCGTTAGGTGAACTTGAGTCTATAGATTTTAAGGGCGCGTTATGCGCTGCAGTTCCTGAGCTTAATATGCCGCATAAAAACAAGGCGCAAATCGGACATAAAAAGGAAGACTGCTATTATAATGCGGGCATTCTTCTTTGCAATGTTTCCGCATGGCGAGCCGAGTCGGCGGAGAAGCGTTTTATCGACTATTTCGCATCTGTCGGCGGACATCTTCTTTATAACGACCAGGATATTATCAATCATTGCTGCAAAGACAGGATTCTGGCTCTCCCCCTTAAGTATAATGTTTCCGGAAATCATTTCTATTTTCATCGCTTTATGGTGAAGAGGCTTCAACCCGCTTATGATGTCTCCGATAGCGATGAATATAAGAAAACGATTCTCTCGCCCTTGATTATCCACTTTTTGGGTGACGAGCGACCTTGGATAAGAGGGAATCGTAATTTTTACAGAGACATCTTCAGGAAATATAAAGCAATGACACCCTATTCAGATATGAAGGAAATAGGGGGTCAGAGATTATATATGCTTTGCTATCATATGCTCAATTTGATAACTTTCGTTTGCCCGTGGTTTAGGGTCGTTTTTTCAAAATTTATCGGCATAAATAAATATCAATGGGCAGGGAAGGCGTGAGCCTCACAATTTGGCGGCCTGCAGCGCATCCCTTTTTCCGCTGATGAGATTGCGGTATAAAGAGGTTATTTGCGAACCCACTCACCTTTGGCGTCTTTATAATACGCGCCCTTGGGCAATCTTTCAATGAATTTCAGGGCGCTGCGTTTTTCAACCTGAGCAACGGGTGATCCGCTTTTTTTGGCGATTGCCGTGTGCATGACTTTGCGGTCGGAATTTTCATCTGCGACTATACGGGCGTCGTTGTCTGAAATCTCCATCCTGCTTATCAGGTAGCCGTTATTATCAAGCCCAATCTGCCCGCCGGCCAGTAGTGATGTTATTTGCGGGGCGCGTTGTTTGACGCGCTCTTTGAGAGGAAGCTTGGAGGCGTTTGCGATAGATAAAGCGAGGATGGAGACTAGTGTAAAAATAATTACTTTTTTCATGGTCGTTTTCTCCTATCGTTAAAGATTATTGTTCGCCTTTGGACTTTTCGGTCGTCTCTTCACCATAGACATCATCGAAGTATTCATCGAGTTCTTTGTCAATCTTTAGATTGATGTCCATTGTGATGTGAATCGGTTTGATTTCGTGTTCTGTCTTAACCGCAAGACATCCGAAGTTTACGGTTAGGCTCGTAAAAGCGATAATAAACAGCAGAGAGATTCTTTTAATCATGGCGGCTCCTTTTATTTGCCTTTCATTTTAGCGGTTTTTACCGATAAGTTCAATAGCTGTTCAATCGGCCCGTTGATATTGATGTTCAAGTCGACGGGTGTTGAGATTTTTCCATTCGGCGATTCGCCTTTGAGTTTTATTTTCATTGACCCGTTATTCTGTCTGGGCTGATTTAAGTCAAAGCGCAGTATGTCGTAGTTTAGGTTTTGCAATGCCTTACCTAGATTGTCGCAGACTTCAGGCGGCATACCGGCGTTTGAAAGAGTTGAAATTATTTTATCGGGATTTTGTATTGAGATATTGCCTTTTTCGCCTGGAGGAGAATAGATGTAACCGTCACGCAATCTGATTTCGCCGTCTTTGGTGAAGCTTAATGGCAATCGCCCGTGAAGCGTTCCTGAGGCGGTCGAGTCGCCAAGTTCTGGAAATTGTTTAATGAATTCATCCGCTTTAAGCGAGTCCAAGACTATGGTAAAGCCTGTATTTAATCTTTCAAAGTTGAAATATAGGGCATACAACCGTAGGAATCCGCCACAAAAACCAATGGTTATTTCAGATGCCATAAGGCTTTTATCGTCGGCGCGGAGAAAGGCTCTGCCTTTTGTCAAATTAAATGAGGAGATTGATGTCTTTGATATTGATATCGGGATTGAATTCATTTGCCACAGGTCGGCGATACCTGTAATCTTAGCGTGAGCACGAACGCCTTCTATTTTGATTGGGATTTCAGAGGCCTTGAGGTTGAGGCTCCCGTCGGCAATGCTGCCTGAGAAGTGCCATTTCGGGTCTTTTTTATCTTGAATCGCGGCTTCGAATTTTGTGCTCAACTTTGCTCCGAAATTCAGTTCGGTGATGATATCAGGGATGGTTGCCAAATCAAGTGCGGCTTTGAATAACGGGTCTGAATCGGAGATTGCGGATTCCTGAATTTCTACTTGGATTTTTGTTGTGGGATTGCCGATGACCGAATTGAAGCCGCATAGCCAATTACATTTGGCAAAGCCGATTTTTCCGAGAATGGCGGCTGATAGCCCATTTGTTGTTGAGAGGTTGAAGGTGGAGTCCGCGATGAGCGCTCCTGTCGCCATTGATACTGTTTCTAGGGGAGGATGGTACGATAGGGTGAATTTGCCGGCCGTTGCTTGCCGTGAATATTTTAATTTTCCGCTGAGCGGGCTACCCAGGAGATTGCCTGTGATTTGGGCATTTCCTTCTTTATCTCCCATTGATGCCGACATTGATAGGGTAAGGCAGGTGTTGGTTGTAAATGGCAGTATAGGGGCCAGCAAAACGGTGCGAAGGTCAATTGGCGCTGTGTTAAGCGAGAATCTTCCTAATGACCAGCCATTAAGCGGGTCCTGTGTCGTGTCGGGGTTGTTTTTTGCGGCATTGCCGGCTGGCATCGGCACAAAACCATCGCCTTGCCACGAGGGGTCGAATGAGAGGTCTTGAATATCGACGGAGCTGATGTGTTTGCGGATAAGACCCAGTAGCGAGTATTGCACTTCAATATTAGAGCATGACGGCGCCATGGGAAGCCCTTTCAGCTCTATTTTTGAAATCCTTAGGGTGTTTTTGCCGATGACCTCAATGTCGAGACTGTTGTCGCTTGAAGGAAGTATTGAGAGGATTACTTTTTCGGCAACCCATGGACCCCAGCAAGAAGGGAATAGGAGAAGTGCTGCGGTTAAAAGGGAAGCTATAATTGAGAAAAATAAGAAGCGTTTTACTTTTTTAGGGATTTTTCTCATTTAAGCTTCCCTTTCAGTCTTTACCTTTTAGGTGTTTTAGAGTACAGGATAGCCGGCTTTTTCGTGTGCTGCGTAAAGTTCATCACACATCTTTATGATATCATCTATCGATAATTCAGATGAAGTGTGAGGCTCGAGCATCGCGGCATGGTAGATGTGCTCTTTCTTTCCCGTTATGGCGGCTTCAATGGTCAGCAGTTGAACATTTATATTTGTCATATTCATTGCCGCACATTGAACGGGCAGGCTTCCTACATGTGTGGGGTGAATACCATTGCCGTCAACGAGGCAGGGGACTTCTACGCAGGCCTCTTTGGGTAGATTGTCAATAAGGCCCGTGTTGATTACATTGCCGCCGATTTTGTAGGGTGTGTCGGTTGAAATCGCTTCGATAATCCTTGACGCGTACTCCTTTGAACGCTCATGCTTTATGTCGCCGCCGTTAAGAATCTCTTCCTTCTGTTTTTGCCACTGATTGATTTGATTTACACAACGGCGCGGATATTCGTCGAGCGGAATATTGAAGCGCTCGATGAGTTCGGGATATTTGGACTTGATGTAGAAGTTGTTGTATTCGGCATTGTGTTCTGAGCTTTCTGTGCAGTAGTAGCCGAGCTTGTCTATATAGTCAAATCTGACCATATCATTGTGCTTTTCTGCGGCATTTTTGGCGGCGGCGCGTTTTTTGATTTCGGGGTAAATATCTACGCCGTTTTCATCCTTGATTTCAAGGAGCCAGCCCATATGATTGATGCCTGCGATAAGCTCTGAACCGACCTTAACATCTGCCATATCAAGCTTTTTGAGGAGTGATTGTGTGCAGACTTGTACGCTATGGCAAAGACCTATGGTTTTTACCTTTGTGTATCTTTGCATAAATCCTGTGACTATCGCCATAGGGTTGGTGTAATTTAGAAACCAGGCGTCGGGGCATACTTCTTCCATGTCTGCGGCAAAGTCTTTGAGGACTTTGATTGTGCGAAGGCCTCTAAAGATGCCGCCGATTCCCAATGTGTCGGCGATTGTTTGGCGCAGACCATACTTTTTGGGTATTTCAAAGTCTAAAATCGTACATGGGTCATAAAGACCGACTTGGATTGCATCGATTACAAAGTTTGCTCCGCGAAGAGCGTCTTTGCGATTTTCAACTCCGAGATATTTTTCGATGCGAGCTTTGCCGCTATTGTATTTTTTATTCAGCGCATCGATGACGACGAATGATTCTTCAAGTCTTTCCCCGTCGATGTCATAAAGGGCAATGTCGCAATCTGAAATTGCGGGTGTCAGCAGGACATCTCCTAAGACATTCTTTGCAAAGACGGTGCTGCCGGCTCCCATAAATGTTATTTTCATAAGCTTTGTTCCTTTCTTGAAGGCTTGCTGTTTTTGCAGGTGTTGAAGTTTAATGCAGGGAGAAAGGCCAGGCTCTAATTGCCTACAACCTTTGGCTCTTCTTTAATGTAGTCATTGGGCCATTTGCCTATTTTTTGAACCAGATAAAGCGTTGCCTCTTTTTTATCAAGGTCAACCTTCAGGCTTGTCGACCATGCTCCACCATGGCCGAGAAAACCGACTGAACTGCCAAGCCCATAGGGCGTCTCGATTGTCGGAGCTGTTTGTTTGCGGCACATTTCTCGAAGAGTTTTTTCGCTTATATAGTACCTGCCGTTGAGCGAACCTCCATTAGCGAGCATCTGCGCGAAGTTTGCCAGGTCTTTAGCTGTGGAGAAGAGTCCTCCGCCACATTCGGCATTTCGATTGGCTGAGTTATATGGCAGTATCGACATTTGCGTCGTGCACTTATGGCTTATCCAACTGGAGGTTTCGAGCGAGTATTCGTAGCCGCGGGCAATTCGCATAAGCTGCTCATCGGTTGGGTGATAGCCTGTATCAACCATATTGAGCGGCTTAAAGATGCGGTTAGCCATGAAGTCTTCGTACTTTTCTCCCGAAATTACTTCAATGGCACGACCGACGATATTTATGCCGGCATTTGAGTATTGATACTTTGTGCCGGGTTCAGATTGGAAGACGGATGCCGCATAGAGATGACTTTGCGTCTCAAGAGAGATATAGGTGAGCTCTCTGTTTTGAAAGAAGCCGGGCAACCAAATAAGGCCAGATGTGTGGGAGAGCAGGTGCCGAAATGTCAGGGGCGTTTTAATCGGAACTATATCTGCTGCGGGATTATTTGGGTCTGTCGTGCGGTAGAGATTTCTGAAATGCGGCAATATGTCTGCAACCTGAGTGTCGAGGGTTACGCGTTTTTCTTCTACGAGCATCATAAATGCCAGAGAGGTAAACACTTTACCAGTTGACGCCATCCAAAGCAGAGTGTCGTCCGCCATCAGACGATTATTCTCCATATCGGCATAACCCGATATGGAGAACTCTTTAATCCCGTCAGGAGTAATTGTTGCGGTAATTACACCCGGGAGCCTTTCTTCGCAATTCATTGAAGGCCTTATTTTACGCTGATTGTAAAGCTGCCGGCAACCGCATCAAAGTGATACTTGCCGTTTTCTTTGCCGCGGAAGACAAGGCCGTCAGTCGAGTAGGCGAGTGTCTCGGGCTTTTTGCCGTTGACGAGAATACGCTTGCCTTTAGGCGCGGGGATTGCAATTGCCGCTGTCGTGTTGGCAGGGATGACGGCGTCAAGATGCCACGCCTTGCCATTGTAGCGCCACTCGCTCTTAACCGTTCCGTAAGGTGTACGATAGGATGATTTGACGCCTTCGATAGATGGGTCGGGCTCTGGAGCAAGAATGAAGTGCCTGTAACCTGGGGCTGCGGAGTCATAGCGAATACCAGCCATTGTGCCAAACATCCATTCAAGCACTGCGCCGTAGGCATAGTGGTTGAACGAATTCATGCTGGCATTGCCGAAGCCTTTTTCTTTGGTGTATGAATTCCAGCGTTCCCACATTGTCGTCGCGCCCTGCAAGACGGAGTAAAGCCATGATGGCTCATTTTCCTGCAAGAGCAGCTTGTAAGCAACATCGGTAGCTCCGATTCCCGTGAGCGTATTCATGATGATTGCCGTTCCAAGGAAACCAGTCTGGAGGCGGTCTCCATGATTCCTGATGTTTTCAAGTAAGTCGGATATCGCAGCCTTACGGCCTTCTTCGCTTGTGTTAAGGTTGAGCATAATTGCGAAGAGATATGCTGTCTGGCAGCGATAACGCTCTTTGATTGTGCCGTCCTTGTTGAGATAATCGTCACGGAAGACCGCGCGGCCCCATTTTTCCATATCCTTGAAGCGCGCTACGCCTTCTTCATCACCGATTGCGGCAGCCATTTCCGACATCAGCATGGCATCCCAAACATAGTAGGCGCAGCCGAGGTAACGCTGGATATCGCCGTCGTTGCGTTCGTAGGCGAGCCAGTCGCCCCAGCATGGGACGGGGCCGTTGATTTGCTCGAGGAGAATCATGTAGCGGAACATACCTTCGTAGTTCTCGCGGATGATTGTAGTGTCTCCGTATGCCTTCCACATTTTGTATGGAACGATGATGGCGGCATCGCCCCAGCCGACCTTGACGCGGTTATTGCCATACTGTGCATAAGGGGCAACACCGGGGAAGCCACCCTCGGGGCCCTGACCATCACGCATATCGCGCATGAACTTTTGCAGGAAGCCGTAGGATACGCCATCATACGCAGCTGCACCAGAGAATACTTGCGTGTCAGCCGTCCAGCCAAGTCGCTCATTGCGCTGTGGGCAATCTGTCGGCACACTCAAGTAGTTGCTATAGTGACCCCAGCGGCAGTTTTTGATAAGGCGGTTGACCAGAGGATTTGTTGTCTCGAGATATCCCGTGTCGGCACCGAAGGGGACTGAGTTGATGACTTCACTTGCGATAGATTCAATCTCAATCTTTTTGGTTGTCGTGACGGCAATGTAGCGATAGCCGTAGAAAGAGAAGAGTGAACGCAAGGTTTCGGTCTCTTTGCCTGCGACGGTGTAGTGCATCGCCGCACGGGCAGCGCGAAGATTTTTGTAGTATGGTGTGCCGCCAGGGCCGTCGTTGCCGCGGTCGTGCTGTCCCTCATGGTCATTGAGAAACTCTGAGTGGCGAACTTCAATCTTTGTGCCTTCGGAGCCCTTGAGGACGATTCGTTCGCGGCCGACATTGTTTTGAGCGAAGTCAACGAGGAGAATCTCTCCAGGCTTGAGGGTAATTGCTTCACCATCGGTATAAGTGCGGAGTGTTATAGCCTTTCCGTAGCAGTCGTCAGTTACGGCGTCGAATTTTTTTGCGGCTATAACTGAAATTTCCGCAGGCTTCAACTCCAAATCGTCGCGCAGACGGACAGACGGGCCTTGCAATGCTTCAATGCGTCCCTTGAATTCATCATTGATTACAGCCTTGCCCCAGCCTTCGCCGAGTTTACCGCCGATAAGCCAAGATTGGTCAATGCGGGCGTCGTAATCTTCACCGTAGTGAATTTCTGCTGTGACGACGGCGCCGTCAAAGGCGGCGCTCCAGGTTTTGTCGGTACCGATGAAATCCTTTGAGCCGTCGGTGTAGGTTACGAGCATTTGACCGCGGAAGGCTTCGCGTTTGCCGATTTTTCCTGTAATCTGATCGCTCCACCAGCCCTTTGTGACGACTGCGGCGAGTATGTTTTTAGCACCTGCAGCCGTATTGACAAGGTGGGTGACATCGTAGGTGAAATATTGGCGAAGCTTACGGGCATCGGTAAAGCCGGGCTTCAGCTCGTCAAGGAGCCTTTCACCGTTGATTCCGAGATTAGAAACGCGCTCGCCGTTGATGTAGGCCTCAAAGACGCCTAAGCCGGAAACAAACCACTTGGCTGAACGAATCGCCTTTTTGTTTTTGACGATTTTGCGAAGAGCCATTGCAGGGTGCTTGTTCACCTCGCCGTCGGGAAGCGGCTTGGCCATAATCCACTCGGAACCGTTCCAAAGTGTTTTATCGATGAGGCCTGTATCAAACCATGTTGTATCTGACTTTATTGTCTTGCCGTCTTGATTGACAACTTCAACAGACCACCAATAACGCGTTGCCGACTCTAAGGGCTTGCCCTCGTATTGAATCGCGGCAGAGAGAGGCGATTTAACGACACCGCTATCCCAAACCGGGTTTTTCATAGAGTTGTTTTTGGCGACAACAATCCGATAAGACCTTTGCGCTGCACCGATTTTGGAGTCTTCAAGTCTCCAACCAAAGACGGGCGGAGCTTCAACGCCAAATGTGACATCAAGCCAATTTGTCTGTAATCCGACAAGCTTGGCCTCAACTGACGCCGCAACCTTTACGGGAGTCTTTTTCTTATTGGCAATCTTAATCTTTAGATTGGTCTTCATTGGTAGCCCTTTGTTGTTGTTTGAAAATTACTTTTGAGATGAGGCCCATTCACGACCGGCATCAAAGGCCGCAATGTTCATTTCATGGAGCTTCTCGGGTAGATTGCCGCGAATGGCATCGTGCCAGACGGCAATGTCAAGATTAAGGTGCGCGCTCAAGACGCCAAGCATCGCGACCGTTCCAGATTTGGGAGAGCCGTATTTGAAATTCTCAAGGCATGAGTTGTCAAGGAGAAGTCCGTTTTCGGCAAGGCGGTGCTTGTTGTTGTCGATTTGCGTTTGATCCATAACGACGAGAACATCAGCCTCGCCATCAGGAGCCATCGGGCTAAGGACCTTTCCTCCGTAGCGGATGTCAGTGTTGACTGAGCCTCCGCGTTGGCTCATACCATGCACCTCGGCCTTTTTGACATCGTAGCCTGACTTGAATACCGCATCGGCAAAAATGTCGGAGGCTTTGATAACGCCTTGACCACCCAAGCCTGCAATGACGACCGATTTAACGGCTTCACCGGCACGGCTGTTGTCTTTTGCCTTGGGCATTTCGGTGCAGGGGACTTCAGGCGGCGGCATTATCGAAACGCCGTTTGCATTGGCCTCATCGTACTGGCGAATCTTCGGTGCGGCGATAATGCAGGAGCGGCGGAGGATGATAACCCATAATCCGCCGTCTTGCTCTGCCTTGTCAAGCAAGCCGCTAAATTCTTCAGGATGTGCGACATGGTCAACGACATGGACATTGGGGACGCCCATTGCCTTGACGACATCCTCAAGAACCATCTTGTAGGTAGGCGCATGCTTGAGATTGCGTCCAGTTGCAGGATTTTCCTGCATGCCCGTCATGGCCGTAATGGAGTTGTCGAGAATGACGACGACATGGCCTGTTTCGGGCGGATTGTAGACCATTTCGGCAATGCCCGTCAAACCTGAATGGACAAAGGTCGAGTCACCGATAACCGAGATGACCTTCTTCGCCTCTTCTGGCGGCAGAACCTTGCGGAAGCCAAGACCGACGGTAATACCGCCACCCATGCAAACGCAGGTGTCGACGGCAGAGAAGGGGGGCATAACGCCAAGCGTGTAGCAGCCGATATCGCCGCTGACAATTGCCTTACGGTCAGCCAAAACCTGATATGCCGCACGGTGCGGGCACCCAGGGCAAAGGGCGGGCGGTTTGCCTGGAGGCGGGGGAGTTTCAGGCTGGTCATTGCCATCCAAAAGGCGACGGATGCGATTTACGGAAAGCTCGCCGAAGCGGTAGATGGAAGGATTATCTTTGGGATTAATGTCGGCAAGCTTGCACTGCTCAAAGAGAATGGGATCGCCCTCTTCAACAACACGGATGTCGTCGCCCTTAGATGCAAACTCCCTGACGGCCTTCGCAGGGAAGGGGTGTACCATCTGAACCTGAAGTATCGAGGCATCGGGCGCAGCCTCCTGTGCAAGAACAGAACTGATGCCCGATGTCACAATACGCATCTTGGAATTTGTTTCACGCAAGACGGAGACGCACTCCGCAGCAGCCCATTCGCGAATCTCCTCAAGCTTCTGACGGAGTCTGAGATGTGCCTTGCGGGCGTATGCGGGAACCATAACATGGCGGGCTACATCGTGCTCGAAATGAGGCTCTTGCGAAGCCTTGGAAAGCGGGCGACGCGTGACAAGTGATTTTGAGTGGCTTACGCGGGTAGTCAAGCGAAGGATGACAGGAATATGCCAATGTTCGGAGATATAGAACGCCTTTTCAAGCGAATCGTATGCCTGCTGCGCATCGCAAGGCTCCAATATCGGGATTGCCGAGGCGATAGCATAACGGCGAGAGTCCTGCTCGTTCTGGCTTGAAGCCATGCCGGGGTCGTCGGCGACGATAATGACAAGACCACCGTCAACGCCAGTATATGCGGCGGTAAAGAGAGGGTCTGCGGCAACATTGAGGCCAACATGCTTCATTGTTGTTATAACACGGCCTCTGCCAAACGCCGCACCGATTGAAACTTCGAGAGCCACCTTTTCATTTGGCGACCATTGGGCGTTTCCGCCAAGTTCTGCGAATTTTTCCAAAATTTCAGTACTTGGGGTGCCGGGATATCCTGCGCCGAGATTGACACCTGCATCAAGTGCAGCCCAAGAAACGGCCTCGTCGCCGTTTAGAAGAAGAGTTTGCTTGTCCATAATTGAAAAACCAGAGATTGAAAACAATTTTCACTATCTTAAAAGTATGGCAAATGGATGGATTAGTGTCAAGTTTTATAATGTTGACAAATATGGTTATTTTGGTAAGGTAATGTTAGGAAGGCTTATATGTACAATTTTCGATTCCTATTGACATTTGTCGTTTCCATTGTCGCTGCCATCGGCTTTGCCGAAGAGGTACGACCAGATGCTTATTGGACTTTCAGGTTTAATGAGGGTGATGCCAAGAACGGAACAATAACATACGGTCCTTGGCAGTTTGATGCCTATAAAGATACATTAACTGCTGCCAATGGTTGCCCTGGTATGCGTATAGGCGGCCAGGGTACAGAGGTTTATACCGTTGAAAATGATTTTTACCCTGAAGTTACGCTCGATTTATCTATGCCCGTTTATGATGAAGAGGGCATTCGCCATGAAATTACCTCTTTCGGTACTAAAAACGGTCGTTTTAGCTTGAATTTTGCCAATAAGACGAACATAAAGCACATGATATGTTCTAAATATGCAAAAACAATTCCAGGTATATTTCAAACGGCATCAAGTTATAATGCTTCTGCATTGGTACCACGCTTGCATACGGTTACATGCGAATCAGAGGTGATAGAGGAGATAGGGAGTCTTTGCTTTGAAACCTGCAACAATCTGAAGACGCTCAATTTTAAAATTCCAAATTTAACAAGATTCAACACCCGTGCATTTGCTTCAACAGGAATTACCAATCATGTTATGGCTATTGCGCCAACAAATGCTCAAATGGTCGGCAATCTTGCCTTTAGCGGTACTAAAGTTTGGGGCGATGCTATCTTTACCAATCTCTTGTATGCACCAGGTTCGCAAGGTTCATTTACCAGTTCTAAAATTTCAAGCTTGACCATTATAAGTGATAATCCAAATTTTACTGACGGCCCAAGTGTATTTGAAATCGGCGAAACATTTACGAATCTTCATCTTGATATGTGTAATCTCAAGAGCTACGGCCCTCGAACAATTGGCCATAGATATAGTTCGGCGGCTAAAGATTTCAGGACGATGTACATTGGTAGCTCAAATGTCGTCTCGTTCAATATGGGTGGCTCGTCTGGCGCGGAGGGACCTCTTTGGGGATGTGCTAATCTCAATTCCTTTACCTTTGAGGGGCCGTTTATCGGGATTGATTCACTCAATCACCTCTTTGCCATGGATACCAAATACAATAATGTCACCAATACCCACTATCTGCCGCGCATTATCTATTGCTCTAAATATTGGGGATGGGGGGACTATGTTGCCACAAACGAATTTGCCAAACTCACCATGGAAGACAAGCTTACACGAGGTGAGGTCAACGGCTGCCCCAAGGGAGCCTTTGGCGTCTTTGTCAGGACTGCTGATAAATATGGGAAGCCGATACTGTCGCGTCACGCATGGCTGGTCCATCGCGAGTCCAAGTGGTATCCTGACCGCGGCGGCACCTTGTTTATGATTAAATAATGGATTTGTCTTTGTTTAAGTGCAAATGCTGCGGTGCCTGTTGCCGCATAAAGGGGATTGTCCGTTTGTCGTCTGAGGATGTCGACCGCATTTCAGAATATTTGGGAATCGGTGTTGATTTCTTTTTAGAGAAATATACAACGCCCGCCCCTGACAGAAGCGGTTTGATTTTGACTGACGGAGATGCAGGTCAGTGCATTATGCTTACAGAGGAAAATCTTTGCCGTATCAATCCTGTAAAGCCGCTGAAATGCAAAACATTCCCGTATGATTGGGTAAATTCATCGTCAATGTCATATTGCCCAGCGTTAAACGAATGCGACAGGCAAGGTGATTGATTTTGCTGTTTACAATGTAAGCCCGCCGTCTACCGTTATGTCAATTCCTGTGATGTAACTGCCAGCATCTGAGGCGAGTAGGAGGGCTACTCCCGTGCAGTCTTCCGTCGTCCCGAATCGACCGATGGGAATTTGCGACTTCAGTTTGTCGCGAAACTCCTGATTTGCCAGAACCTTCACATTGCGGTCTGTTTCAATTACTCCAGGGGAGATTGTGTTTACGGTTACGCCGCAGGCGGCATATTCTTTTGCTGCGGTCAGTGCCAATGCACGGCAGGCAGCCTTGGTCGATGCGTAAATTGCCAATCGCGGAGCGGGGTGGGCTTGATTTACGCTGCCGATTATAACTATTCTTCCCCAATTCCGTTTTGCCATTTCGGAAGCGAAGGCTTTTATCAATTTGAAGGATGAGCGTATGTTGGTGTTGACCATTTGCTCAAACTCTCCGTCATTGAAGTCTTCAATGTGGCCATAGTATTGGATTGAGGCGTTCAAAAAGGCTATATCAACATTTTTTGCCCCTTTTATCAGGGCTTCTACGCCGTCATTATGGCTGATGTCGGCGTAGATTACTTCGTGATTTATCCCCAATTGACTTGCTTCATTCAGGGTTTGGCGCATAGCTTCGCTTTCGCGTACTCCATGGAAGTAGAGCTTTGCCCCCGCTTTTCCTAATGCAAGGGCAATTGCTTTGCCGATACCGCGCGACGAGCCTGTGACAAGAGCGGTATGTCCTTCAAGGTTGAAAGGTTTCATATTTGCACCGTTATCCAATCAGAAATAGCCGCCTTTTGCGATGATTTCGGAGATTGTATCACCTTGATGAACCCATGAGAATATATCGATTTCGTTTTTTTCGATTCCTTCTGCGCGGAGGAGCACTTCGTATGCGATTTCACGGGGAATGCAGAGAACGCCGTCGATATCTCCAAAGATTATGTCGCCAGGGCGAACGGTGACTTTGCCGATGCGAATCGGTACCTGGTAGTGTGTTATCATACATCTGCCTAATGAGCCATTTGATGTACGGTACTTATAGAAGATTGGGAAGTTCTGTTCGAGGATTTGTTTTGTATCTCTGATGCCGCCCGATATAACAGCACCGCGAATGCCTTTTGTCTTTGCGGTGGCGGTCATGACTCCACCCCAAAGTGACGCTTCCGTGTCTTCGGAGGTATCCCACACGACAACGCCTTCGGGCTTGAAATCGTCGAGCATTTGCGCGCGGAAGGTCATTTCACCTTCAATCATTACATTTGGTGCGGATTTGACGGTGAAGGCTTCTCCGCAAACGGTCATTTCATCGCGAAGCGGCATGATTTCAGATGGAAGATTCTGATTGAGGAGGCAATATTCCCGCATAACATCATTGATGCAGCCTGTGTAGAGCTTTTCGTAGCGGCTGCACAATTCAGCTACGGGTATCGGAAATTCGTTGGTCGGTATGTGCTGGCGAACTTTGATAAGCTTGTCGAGCTTCATCAGTCCTGCTTCCTGCGCCTTTTGGCGCATATCCGCTAAAGATGGCATGTGTGTTTCCTTTTTTTGTGTATTAGTGAATGTCGCGTTCTGTTTGTACGGCTTTTCCTGAAGCGTCCGTCCACGAAAAACGGTAGCGGCCGCGGAAACCTCTAAAGCTTATGGCTCCGTTGTCATCAGCGGTAAGCTCAAGATTCGTCCGCCATTCTTTGTTGATGAGGTCGTTGAGGGCAAAGTAGCTTTGCTTTGGTGTCATGTCACGATGGAAGAGGCCAGAGTATGACGGCTCTCCAGGTGCGCCGCATCCGTCAACGACATTCCACCATGTAATGCCCATCATTTCAGGGGTTGAGAACCACAAGCGGTAGAGGTTTCGTGTAATTACAGCCTGAATGGCTTCACCGCTTTCATCAAGTTGCGGAGCGGTTATCGTGATTTCAGAGAGGTGCGTCGGCATACCTGGGACGCGGATGTTATCCATAATGGCGCGAAACTCGGCAGGAGTGTATGTATCGGCTCCGTCTGCGAGCTTTTGACACTGTGATGGATTAAAGAGGTGGCGCTGCAATCCCATGATGTCAATTTTGTCACCTCTCGCAAGCATGTTTTCAACTTGTTCCTTGTATGGCTTTTGAAGGAAAAAGTCATTGATATTGAGCTTTGCCGTCGACGGCATATATTTCATTGCCGTTTGGAAGGCCTTGTGGCAATAGTCGGCCTGCATGAAGGTGCTTGCGTAACTGCCGCAACTGCGTGTTACTTCAAGTGACGGGTCTAACGCGCCGGAGGCAAAGTCGTGCGCACTTTCATTACAGACATCCCAACTGTGGAATCTGTTCCCGTAACGCTCGGCTATTTCCCGTATGCGCTTTTCGTCAAGTTGTCCCAGCAACCTGATGAAGTCTTTTGGCAGTCGGGTTGCAAGCTCAGAGAGCGGTTGCTTTAAGACAGAGCGCGGTGAACGGTCGTCTGTAAGCATTTCCGCCAATATCTCATGGGGAACTTTTGACATTAACCAGGTCGGGTAGTGCCAGGTATGATTTGACCATATCAGGGGATGTCCGTGACGGCGTATTCCTTTCTCTTCTGCAAAGGCCACGCATGGCTCAACGGGTGGCCTGCGCCAATGTGGCTGATACTCGGGATTGGGGCAGTTGTTCCACCATTCTTCGCTATCTTCGGGAGCGGGGTCGAAGCGAAGCATTCCTTCTTTTGGCTCATAGCTTGCCCAATAAAAGGCGATAGTTGCAGAGTTGAATATCGCGCCGTTGTCTTTGTCGAAACCGTAAAGGCTCTTATAACGGTCATTGCGTTCGCATGAACCCAATTGATTGAAATTGAAGAGGTGTGCGCCAAAGACGAACTCATGGGTCAGTTGCTCCACTTTTATCTTTGCGCCTTCGGGCGCGCCGATGGCGATATTCGCATCGGTTTTGCGATATTTTTCAATATCGGCATCGATGCGAGCCTGTTCTTCATTATTCCAAAATTTCCAGTAGCCTTCAGATAGGCACTTGCACTGATCTTCGTAGTTCATCATAATTTGAGTCTGTAAGTGTTTAAGTTTGACTGATGTTTGGACCATCAACTTAATTTTACTTCAATTTACGGGAAAGTGCAATTGCGGCGTATAAGGTTTATGTAAATGTTGCTTTTATGACCTTTTTTTATTAAAATTTCGTTATTCGATTTTGGAGTTTTTATGGCAGATATCAGTCCTTCTATTCTTGATACTATTGGCGGCACGCCGCTTGTTTTGATTTCGGATAAGCTTAATAAGGGCGGTGCCCGTATTTTGGCAAAGGTTGAGTTTTTTAATCCCGGCGGCAGTGCCAAGGATCGCGTTGCTCTTGCGATGATTGAAGCTGCCGAAGCTGACGGGCGTTTGCGGCCGGGCATGACAATTATCGAGCCTACAAGCGGTAATACAGGTATCGGGCTTGCTGTTGTCTGTGCGGTGAAGGGATATCACCTGATTTTGACTATGCCTGACACGATGAGTGTTGAGCGTCGCCGTTTGGCTGAGGCATACGGTGTGGAGGTGGTTCTTACTCCAGGCGCGGAGGGAATGAACGGGGCTATCGCAAAGGCTGAGGATCTGCGCAAAAGTACAGGCGGCGTTATTTTGCAGCAATTTGAAAATCCTGCAAATCCGCTTGCCCACGAATTAACGACTGGGCCCGAGATTTGGAATGCCGTCGACGGCGAGATAGATGCCTTTGTCGCGGGCGTAGGAACAGGCGGTACTTTGACGGGTGTGGCGAGATTTTTGAAAAAACATAAGCCCGATATCGAGATTGTCGCAGTTGAGCCTGATGTTTCGCAGGTTCTTGCAGGTGGAGCTCCGTCTCCTCATAAGCTCCAGGGAATAGGTGCAAACTTTATCCCTGCGACGACCGATGTTTCATTGATTTCGGAGATTATTCCCGTTTCGGCAGAGGATGCAGGTAATATCGCGAGACTAACGGCTCGCCAAGAGGGGATGCTTGTCGGTATTTCATCGGGCGCAGCCCTTTATGCTGCTCTTATGCTGTCAGAGCGTCCAGAGTATGCAGGAAAGACAATCGTTGTTTTGCTTCCCGATACCGGCGAGCGTTATCTTTCCACTTGGCTCTTTAACGGGGAATAATGCTTTATGGCGTGGTTTACGGAATCAGGCGAGGGTATCATTATTCAGGTCAGGGCACAGCCTCGTTCGTCAAAAGCGGGTGTCGACGGCCTTTGGGGTGATGATGCCGTTAAGGTCAAAATCCGCTCGGCACCTGTTGACGGCAAGGCAAACAAGGAGCTTGTTGAAACTCTTGCGGACGCCTTTGGCATCTCAAAGTCTGCTGTTGTCTTTAAGTCAGGCGAGACTTCGAAGACGAAGCGCATTCTTCTTTCGGGTGTTTCGACTGCGAAGGCAAAGTCAGTTATTGAAGGGTAGCCATTATTTCTATCGCTTCGGCAACATACGCCAGGGGCAAATGTAGCTTTTCCCATTGAACCGCTTTTGCGTTTTCGCTGTACCGTTTATATGCGGCGGCTGCGATTTCGGCGTTTTTTGAGGTTACGGCGATTAGCGTTCCGTAGACGGAATTGCCGAGGATTTTGTGTTCCTGAACGCGCGCGGGAACTATTTCATTTGTCCAATATGATAGCTGCTCAAGCGCGAGGCTGATATTTTGCGCAATTGATGTGCTGCAATCGCGGTGGAGCTTTAAAAGCGGAGTCCAGTCTGTCGAAAAATCATCGCTATGGGTAAAGTTTTTCATATCATTGACCATCATCAATGATGTGATGCCGTTCATATAAAGGCCTTGCCTGTAGAAGTCTGCATTCTTCGCCAGATGGGTATCGTATCTCTGCGCCATCCGCCACATAGTCCAAAATGTGGCCGTAGGGCATACGCAGAAATTTGCTCCATACGATATCGGACATCCTTTGAATCGTCGGATTCATTGTGTGATTAGAGGCTGACGGTGATGAAAAATGCCGCCGAAGTCCGAGATGTCTTTGTCAGAGTCAGACGGCCGTCGTGCCAGATGAACGGTACCGGCGCGAGATCGTGATTGGCATCAAGAATGCGGACATCAATATGTGTATTTTCGGGGACACCTTTCAAATCAACCTCAAGTGTTTCATCGTCGGAGCGGTAGTTGGATAGAATCAGATAGCCTTTTTTGCGGTCGCTTGAGAGTCCTGCTATCGTATATGTCTTACCAAGTTTTGATGGTGATTCTACCATGTCGACCGCTTTTGCAACAAAATCGCCAAAGAGCTTCATTGAGTAATAGCATTTGTTGCGGGCAAAGTCTGAATTGTAGTAGCCGTATGCAAGGCTGGATGGTGATGCGCCGTAATAACAGCCGATATCCAATGGAGTTTTTTGCCAGCCGGAAAGGACTGCAAGGTTAAAGACCGCAGAGTCGATGTTACCCATTCCAATATCGGTATTGTATGCCAATTGTCGAATATTGGGCGCATTCCATTGCGCATCCGAAATGCCGTAGCCATGGGGAAAATAGTGCCATTCGTTAATAACCAATTTGGTGTCCTTATACCCGTATGCGTCAAGGAAATCCCGCATTGCCTTTGGCTGCTCAATCAGAAAGTCAGGATCGGCGGTGTAGCAGTGCCATGAGATAAAGTCGGGCCTGACGCCCAGCTTGTCGCATTCGGCAAAGAGCAGCTTGAAGTAATCTTCCTTAGGTCCGCAAAGGGCAGGGCCGCCAATTTGCAGGTTGGGGAATTCATCTTTAAGTCGTTTAAGAACAATGGCGAACAATTTGGCAAACTCTTCTGCTGTGCCAAGCCACATCGCCTCGCCGAGATCGGGCTCATTCCAAATCTCCCAATGGGTGATGTCGTATGTAAAGCCGTTTGCCCAGCCCTTGGTGTAATGGCGGACTATTGCCGCGAGAACCTCGGCATATTTTTCAAAATCGTCAGGCACGACAGTATTGTAATGCTTGTTTCCAGTATGCTCGATGCTCGTTCCAAGGCGGTAAAAGACCTTGGAGCCGGAATCTATACATTTTTTTATGATGTCGTCAGTAGGCGTGAAGAAGTAGTTTTTGGGGTCGGTGGGGTCAAGGTGCATTAACGGGAAGATAAAGTGCGTGTCAATAATCCGTTGCCCGGTAATCCAAAGTGCCCAGTCGTGAGTTCGGGAAAAAGTAAAGCCCAAGTCGTTATAATCACGGGCAAATGCGCCGCCGTTGAATGGAATCGTGGAATTTGAGCCATGATGGTCGGGATTTATTTTCCCGATTGTTTTTGTAAAATCAATCGAGGGAATCAGCATCGGATAATTTCCTTTCGTCTTAAGGTGTGCCGGTAAGCTTGATGAGCTCGTTGTTTACGGCTTTTGCCGCTTCAATATTGTTTTCCTTGGTAAATTTGGAGAGAAGAGTCTGCATTGTCGCAACCGTTTTCTTTTGTGCCGCGGCGAGAGCGTCGTCTCTCTCCTTTTGATATTGAACAGTCAAGTCGATATGCTTTTTTTGAAGCTCGACGAGTTTTTCCTGCGAAGGGTCGGCGAGAACCCAATCGCGATTTGCCTCAAAGCGTTCAAGCTCGTCTTCGGCTGCGCTATAGCTTGCAAAGTCTCCTGCCTTGCGTCTCTCATCTGACATTTTTTTCAAATCGGCAATGTAAAGCTCGGGCCAATCGGCTACCTTCTTTTCGTAGGTGCTTTCAATTTTTTTGATGTCTTCGTTGTATTTGGCGACAAGCTCAGTCAAGACCGGCGGCTCTTGAGTCGTCAGCTCTGTTTTGGAACTGCCACCGACGGACTTATCCTTAGGCTGGTGCATCTTTTCAATCGTAGCGACGGGGCAGTCGAGCTTTGCCGCATATCGTAAAAGGATTTTGCCTAGAGAGCTGTCCTTCATGAGAAAAAGCTTTTGGGCAGGGGTGTATAGCGTTGCTGCGAATGCCGATGGCTGCGGCGAAAACTTTAGAATAAAGGGGAACGAGGCTATGTAAAGTATCGCAAGAACGGCTATTGCGACGATAGACCTGATGGTCGTTTTAATGTATCTACGAAAGACTATGCGTCTTTTCAGAGCCAAGAATTCCGGATTTTCGGGAGAGATGCCAGTAAGTATGTTATCGCAGATTTCAAGTGCCTGCTCAATATCACCAGCTCGGTAATTTTTAATCGCCCTTTTGAAGTCGCGGTGCAAAATCTGTCCTGGTATTTGGGTGTATTCCTCGGAATAGAATAACTGATTGCCTGAAATATGGCGATATTCCTCGATGAATTTTCTGGCGCGCTCAAAGTTTTCGGCTTTGATTTCCATCGGAATGAGTTCTTTAAGCTGTTCACGCCTTGCTATCTGCTTTTGCGCCTTTTCACCCATTGAATGGATTTCCTGAATCAGACTGCGACCAGAGGGGCCTGCGGGCTCAAAGCCCGATGCCCGCGATGACAGGGCGATGGTCTTTTCATGCTCAAATGACTTAGCGGAAGCGTGCATTTTAGATACGAGAGACTTTATCGATTCGTAAACTCGTACATCGGCTCCGCAGTTGCCGCAATACTGAACGCCAACTGTATTTTCGGTTCCGCATTCAGGGCAGGGTTCAACACCATCCCACCCGCATTCGGAGCAAAAACGGATAGACATCGGATTGACGGTATCGCACCATTTGCATCGCCATGTCGTTTTGGCGGGTGGCTGTTCTACCCGCGTGCGGGCCTGTATTGCCTGCAATGCCTCTAAAAAAGCCGCCGCGGTCGACCAACGCTGCTCGCGGTCGGTCGCTAAAGCCTTAACCAAAGTCTCTCGAATAGAAACGGGAATATCCTGCTCTCTGAAGTAGCGCGGATTTTGCCCTGTAATGGCAAAGAAAAGGAGTCCGCCAAGCCCATATACATCAGCGCGTTCGTCGGAAGCCGACGCGTCTGATTCCTGTTCCGGCGCACCATAGCCAATCGACAGCAGTTTTTCACCGGGACTTGTCAATTTGCTTATCGATTCATCCGCTTTGCGGGCAAGTCCAAAGTCGACGACTTTCGGCTCGCCGTCTGAATCGAGGAGAATATTTGAGGGCTTGAGGTCTCTGTGGATTACACCACATGAATGGGCGTATGCAATAGCCTTTGCAATCTTGATTACGAGTTCAATCGCCTCGGTTAAAGCTAGCTGCCCGTTTTCGGCGACATAACCTTCAAGCGATAGAGGAGAATTGGGGATGTATCCGCTGGCATTAGCCATTTGGCGGCTGCCTGATGTGGCGTCGGGGCCGGCGACATATTCCATTACGATATACGGCCCCTCGCTGTCTTCGCCTAGGGCATATACATGGACGATATGGATATGGTTTAAGGCTGCAACGGCGTGTGCCTCATGGAGAAAACGCTTACGCAGGGCAGCGTCGCAGTTTGTAGAGGCGTTAAGTCTCTTAATGGCGACATAGCGTCCTAACCGCAAGTCTTTAGCGAGGTAGACAACTCCCATACCGCCACCGCCGACCTTGGCTTGAATGGCGTAAAGAGTGTGTAAGTCGGCAGATACGGCTTCGGTTTTACCAGAAAACTGATTGTTGAGACCGTTGGCCTCAATTCTAACGGTACTGCCGTCAGTGTCGATTCTGACGGTGCCACCATCGGTTTCACTTGGTGTAACTACAATGCGTTTGGTTTTATCAATATTGTCCATATTGAGTAATTATAGCATATTTCAGAATAAGGTTATTCAACCGTTCAAAAAAAAACGCCCGCACTTTTTTGTGCGGGCGCATCGTTTTTTTTTACTTCACCGAGAACTTCCAGGTGAAGTTGAATTCACTCGGCTTGAGGTCATACTTTTCAAGGCATCGAGGCCCGCAGGAGTTGGTGCCGATGCCATCTTGAGCGATATCAAGTGAAAGGACATAATAGTCGCATTCGCTTAAATCGGTCGGATGTTTTGCCATTTCTATGTCCATCGTTTCGTAACGGCTTACTCCAAAGCAGAAGGGCTTGTCTGAAGTAATCTTGAGTCCTTTGCCGGTATTGGTTACGAACTCGACATAGCGGGTCTCAAAGTGTGAGCCGTTTTCTTGGGGGACGACATAGTCGGTTTTGAGCTCGTCGGTCGGTGCCTGCCATAAGCCGAACTTGCCTGCCGCGCAGGTGTCGGAGTAGCTTTCCCCTGGACCGCGGCCATACCACTTTGTCGTTGAGACGGCGAGCGGGAGCTTTAACTGAATGCCGACGCGAGGCCATGACTGGCACCAATCCCACATTGCGTCAGGCTTGCCAGAGAATGTGACATAGAGGCTGCCGTCGGTATCGACTGAGTAGCGCAAGCAGGCGTCAATGCCGGCTCGTTTGTTGGGACCTGCCAGATATACGGGAGCGACGAGAACGGGGCCGTTCTTTGTCTCTTCAACGGATATTTCGTCGAAGCGCATGTAGAGGTCGTCGAGGCCATATTCCAACCATTTGGCGCGTATTCTGCCACCGATATCTTTGCCGTCATTTGATGTCGTCGGGCGCCAGAAGATCGGTACAGGACCGTTTTCAAGAACTTCTGTGCCACCTACATTCCATGAGACAATTGAGCCGATTGCTGAATCAAAGACGATTTCATAGTCACGGACGACCCATGCCTGATAGCGGCTGTCAAGCCCGTCTGCAGGATGGAGCTCATCGCAGTCGTCACAGATGTCTGCGCCGAAGAATGGTATCATCTTGGGTGCTTCTTTGGATGCAGCGGCTTCACGGACTTGGAATTGCGCAAAGCCTACTTCGTGACCGGCATCAGCCCAGACTGTGGCTGCCGCAAGTTTGTATTCAATGACGAGAATCAATTCGCGTTTTTCGCTGGCTGCGGTCGGGACTTTGCAGGGAACTGTGACAGTCGCTTCTCCGTACGGCTCAATTGCGGGCATATCAAGTGTGCCGGAGGCAATTGGCGCACCATCGGCAAGGAGCTTCCAGTTTGCGGTGTAGCAAGCGGTCGTGTCAAATGCCAGACGGCTTGTAAGTTTAAGTTTGAGTGTCTTGGTATCGATTAGCTCGGTTCCTATCGGCTGCATTACCTGTTTGAGCTCCAAGATGCCTGGAGATGGAGTGCGGTCGGGGAAGATAAGGCCGTCACAGACAAATGAGCCGTCATTGGGCGTGTCGCCGAAGTCGCCGCCGTATGCAAAGAATTCTTTGCCGTTATCATCGATTGCTCTTATGCCATGGTCAATCCATTCCCATACAAAACCGCCTGTAAAGCGGGGGTATTTCCAAATCAAGTCCCAGTATTCTTTCACGGAACCTGGGCCGTTGCCCATTGCATGGACATACTCGCACTGAACGAACGGGAGCTTGTTGAAGTGCTCGGTTGGCGCGAGAGGTGGCTCGGTAGGTGTTGGTCCGCGTCCGTCAACGATGCGCTCGCATTCGGGAATTGACGCGTACATGCGGCTGAAGACATCGACGACAGCGCAAGCCGCGTCTCTCTCGTAGTGGATTGGACGGGTTGGGTCCATTTTGCGGGTCAGCTCCGCCATCTTGACATGGTTGCAGCCAAAGCCCGATTCGTTGCCGAGAGACCATATTACAATCGACGGGTGGTTGCGGTCGCGGGAAATCATGCGATACATACGGTCGCAGCAAGCCTTTTCCCATTCGGGACGATTGCAGATATTGGTTTCTCCATATCCGAAGCCGTGCGTTTCAAGGTCGCATTCGTCAATCAGATAGATGCCGTATTCATCACAAAGGTCATACCAGCGGGGGTCGTCAGGGTAGTGGCTTGTGCGAACTGCGTTGAAGTTGTGCTGTTTCATTATGAGGATGTCTTGTATCATCGTCTCAAGTGAAAGCGAGCGGCCTGAATCGGTGTGGAATTCATGGCGGTTTACACCTTTGAAGATTAGGCGTTGGCCATTGAGCAGAACAACGGCGTCTTTGATTTCAACCTTTCTGAAACCGACCTTGAAACTTGTCGAAATTTCATCCTTGCCCGATTTGAGGTTGACTTTGAGGGTGTAAAGGTAGGGCTTTTCTGCATTCCAGAGGGTAGGTGCCTTAACATCCGCGGCGAAGTTGTTTTCACCCTTTTTGATTGTGGTTGAAACCGGCTTTGCCCAGACTTTATTTCCTTCGGCATCAAAAAGCTCGGCTGTAAGTTTGGCGCCCTTGATTGCCGCGGGCGTGCCTGATATGACTGCGGTCATATCGAGCGTGGCTTTTTTGAAGGTCTTGTCAAGGACGGTATCAAAGTGGAAGTCCTCAAGGACGATGCTCTTTGGGAATGAGACGAGCGATACCGAGCGGAAGATACCGCTCAGCCACCACATATCCTGGTCTTCAAGGAAGGTGCCGGCAGACCATTTGACGACTCGAACGGCAAGGATGTTTTCAGCATCGAAGTCGATGAGCTTTGTGATGTCAAATTCATGTGGAAGGCGGCTTCCCATGCCCATGCCGACATATTCGCCGTTAAGCCAGAGTTCAAAGCAGGAATCGACACCGTCGAAGCGGAGGCGGATTTGGCGATTCTTCCAAGAGTAGGGGACGACAAACGATCTGCGGTAAAGTCCAGTGGGGTTCTCGGTCGGAACGAGCGGCGCGCATACCGTGGGAATGGGATATATGGCATTGGTGTAATGGGGGCGCTCATAGCCTTTCATTTGCCAGCAGGAAGGAACGGCAAGAGAGTCCCATTCGCTGTCGTCAAATTCAGGCTCGATAAAGTCGGCCGGAGTATCTGCCGGAGTGTCAAGGAGCGTGAATGCCCAATCTCCGTCAAGTGTGACCGTCCCCGTATCGTTATTGACTTCAGGAGTGAAGTATGCTCGTGCGGGTAGGCGGTTTACGCCATAGTTGTCGATGATTTCCCAAGGTAATGGTTTCATTGTGTATGCCTTTGTTAGTGAGTCAAAGTTTCTATATAATCTTATCAAACTTTTTCCTGATAGGCAAAGCGCGTTTTACTTCACCCTTGTCCCAGAAAGATTTCGGGATAAGGGTGTTAGTATTCAATAATCCAATTTTAATTGAGTTCGTGGTATAATTGAAGAATGAATACTTCCAGATTTTCTATCCTTGATTTGCCGCTCGGCTCGCGTGATGCCATCTTGAAGGTCGGTCAAACCCGAACCTTTAATTTTACAGTAAGTGACTCCGCTATCGCAAAGTCTCGCCGTTTACGATTTGTTGGCGAGGCAGATGTCTTTACTCGTTGGCGTCAGGAGAGCGGAATCCCGTACTACATTTTCCGCTCTATAGAAGATGCTCTTTCAACCGTAGATACATACGATGAGAAGTTTGCGCTTGCGGTTTCGGGCAAGGGTGAGTCCTTTGAGCGAAATGCCTTTATGAAGCTTAAATCGGGATTCTTCCCTGTCGGTAATGATTGCATCTTTACTACCGCCGTCAAGGTGGAGAATCTAGAGATTGCCGATGGTGGCTTTGCCGTTTCCGAGCTTGCAATTTATCGCGCACGCGACGGGCGTCATCCAGATGATACATTCGACGCGCCTGATATGGTTGTTAGACTCAATGTTGAAGAAGGCTCGTCGGATTGGAAGCTTCTCTCGACAACATTCGATATGCCGGAAGATGCCGTTGCCGTTTTGGTCCGCATTGGCTTGTATAAGGCAACGGGAACCGTCCGTTTTGGTTCACCGCGCCTATGCAAGAATGGAACTGACAATCTGATTCCGCCATTTGATCATGACAATCAATGGCGCACTCAATATAATTGGCTTGGCGAGAATCTGTCCCGTAGAGATTGGCCTTGCTTTGAGATTGCCGTTGACGGTCAAGAAGTTTTCATGGGTGAGACATATACAGGTATTGTTCGCGGTCAGGACTTTGAGGTTGACTTGCCTAAGCTTGATGCGGGCGAGCACGCTTTGTCGGTTACATTGGTTGCCGACTATGAGAGTGCTATTCCCTTTTTGCTGCAAAAAATCGAGTTGGTCGAAGATGACGCTCGCTCTTTTGAGGTGGTCGCATATCCTGATATAGTCAAGGCAGGCAAGGAAATCCCCGTTTTAATTCGCCGCCCTGTTGAACCGAAAGAGGGATATGAAGAATGCGGGCTAGGCACCCGTATGCCATATAAGTATGAGGTCATAAAGCTTCCTCCCGAAGCGGAAGGCGGAGCTCGCAGATTGACCCTATCTCTTGACGGAAGAGACGAGACGCTTGAAATTCGTGCCGTCGTTGCGAATGAAGATGATGGTGTAAGACTTTCGACGGGGGATATAGTCTATCTGCGTCAATCTCCAAGGTCATACCAGGATTTTATCGCTTGGTATTTAGCCAATCGCATTGGCAATGCAATTTGCTTCCGTCCGGCATATCGTTGGAGTGGCTCGCGCATTGCCGACCCCGAAGCGTGGCGTGCGGCAAGAGAGATACTTGATGAATACGGCATTGAGTATTCGCTTATGGTTGATGGGCGCGAGCTTCCGGGCAAGAATGCCAATCCTCCCGACAGTTGGCTTAAAGGTGCTAACTATCGCGGCAGGCAGGCGCATGAAAATGATGGCTCTTTCTATTACTGGAATAATCATCTCGAATACCTCTTTATGCCTGACCCATACACAGATATCTTCGCGAAATCGGCAGACCGCGGAGGTATCCATCCCGCTGTAAGACCCATTAGGCGCGGCAAAGAGACCTGGTCGTTCTTTGACCCAGAGGATGCCTCAAATGTAAAAGAGGCGGCAACACGCTTTGTCAATAACCTAAAGGGGGCGAAAGCCGATTCAACAAGGCATACGGGCCCTTCGACGCTCTTTAGGTATTTCTTCCAAGCCGGTTATGATTTTTGCGGTGCCGAACAGATGTATGGCCCCGAAGAGGTTATACTTTCGGCTTTGCGCGGGGCATCGCGTGCTTACGGAAAGAAGCTTTACGGAACACATTTGGCGACTCAGTGGAGCTCTGATCCTCACGACGAGCCAGAGCATGCCGAGCGTTATTACCTCTCGCTGGCATTGAGCTATATGCATGGAGCTTCCGATATCAATGTAGAAGAAGGATTGTGGCGAATGGAGAAAGGGTATGTCGCCGAGGACCGCTTCTCCTATGCGTGCAAGATACACCGTGACGCACATGAACGCTTCCGCCTCTTTCAAGAGACTCATAGCAGGAAGGGCGAGTTGGTCTCTCCTGTCGCCTTTGTTCAGGGACGCTATGACGGATGGAGCTGCTTTTCCCGTGATAATCTCTGGTGTCGTCCGGGAGAGCAATGGCGAATGGGAGATGCCGAGCGCAGCTATGATATGCTGAAGGTTTTCTATCCCCGCAGCGAGTTTGGTGATATCTATCGTTGTCCATGCCCCAAGGCTCCTCAAGGTTGGTATACAGGTACTCCTTCAGGAATTGCCGATTTAATCCCTTCGGAGATGGACGGGCAATTGCTTTCAAATTATAAAATCGCGGCAATGACGGGTTGGCATAGCTACGAAAACGGCGATGGCGCAAAATGGCTGGAATATGTCCGTCAAGGAGGAACTTTCCTATTGACTAGGGCTCACATTTCCGAGTCGCTGGATAGATTGTCAGCACCGATAATTTCTCAAGATTCCGTATTGAAAGATTTGCTTGGTGATGATTATGCGACAAGCACAGGTCTCGTGCATCGTAAAATCGGAGCAGGCGAGGTCTACTATTTTGCAACCGATAACTTCCCAGGCTCCGACTCAGTTCGAGAAGCATATAGTGAAACACTTCGCACTTTGGCTAAATCAGTCGAAGATACCATGCGCATAAGGGGCTGGTTCCGTGCGAATAATGATATCGGGTTCACCGTTTACGATAAGCCCGATGGCAAGCGTACAATCTACTTGCTCAATATCCGTTGGTGGGATAGAGCATCGTCAACCGGAACACTTCTAATTGGTAATGAAGAGAGACAGGTTGAAGTTCCATATGGTGAAATCAAAGTGATTGACATCTAATTACGGATGCGAATCAAGACTTTCCGACATTCTAAAGAAGGCAATCAATAAATGAACGCTATAGACTGGGAACATAGAATACTTGGACATCGCACAGCAATAAGCGATACACTGGCATTTACATATTCGGAAGCTTCCAATAGCTGTTTCTCGCCTGATCGCGGAGTCTTTTATACGGCATATACCGCTTCAAGAAGAAATTATGGCGAATCGCATGATATTTTGGCGTTTACCATTACCCCAGTATGTCAGCCGCACAAGGCAATTACCAAAGTCGTCCTTGAGCGCGGTGTGACACCCTCGGTCATTGATGCAAAAATGCTCATTTGCGCTAACTGCTATTATTATACCACCGATGAAATACTGTATAATGCCAAAACGCATTTTGGCAAGACCGCCGATATACCCAGAGGATTTGTCAGAATTACGATAGGGGTTGACGGGTACAGGCATTATTACATTGATTACGATATCGCTAATGATACCTTTGGTGAGTTGAAAGAATTAAAGGTGTTGTATCATGGCGAAGTTTGCCATTTCACCGGCAATCTTTACCGAGAATATTTAGCAGAATTCGGCTTTACCGAATTCAATAAAGTTGATAATAGCGAAGCTTTGATTTTGACTGATAAATTCCGCCTGCATGAAGATGGGTATCGGTATACTTTTGCCACAGCAGCGTGGGCTTGGCCTACGGCCATGCGCATAAAAGACGGTTCTGATATCATGGAGTTTATCAGCCCGATTCCACAGGTAGCCCAATATGAAACGCAGTCTGCTATTGTCAATGGCAAAATGTATGCTATTCTGCGCGGAGCAAAAACAGATGACTTTTATATTTCAGAAGATTTAGGCAAGACATTTCGCCCGATAGGTAGAATCGATTTCAACACCACCAGACCGCAGTTGCTGCCATATAATGGAAAACTGTTGATTGCGGTTTCGAAATCAGGCATAACACCCAATTATGTCCGTGACGGCAGAAACAATCTCCTTTTGCTCATTGGAGAAGGAGAAGACCTTTCAAACTACAAAGAGATTTTTCATATAGTCGATCCATTCGGCATCGTTTATTACGATATTGTCGACTACAAGGGAATGCTCCATATGTTCTGGAGTAGTTCGGATCTTTACCACGATAAAAATCCGCAGGCAAAAGATCTTCTTTGGTTTACGCGCATAGGCATTTTGCAATAAGCAAGAACTAGCTTATTGCAAAAGTGCATCGGCGAGAGACTCCAGTGAAGCGCGTGATTCGTCTGAAAGTGCTGAGCGAATGGTGACAATCGGCTCTAGTATTTTGACATCCTTGGCGCCCGCTAAAAGTGACTGCATTACCTTTGCCGCCATAGGAGCCCAAGAACCATTTTCAATCAAGCCAACGGTGCGCTTTTGATAATTACGCTCAGTCAAGTGGTTGATAAATGTCCGCATAAAGGGGAATATTTCGCAGTTGTAGGTCGTCGTCGCCAAAACGAGCTTGCCATAGCGGAAGGCATCCTCAACGGCTTCTGCCATATCGTCACGGGCAAGGTCGGTGACGGTGACTTTGGGGCATCCGCGGGCTTTAAGCATATCGGCAAGAAGCGTTACTGCTTCCTTCGTGTGGCCGTAAACGGATGTATATGCGATTACTACGCCCTCACTCTCAACTGAATAAGAACTCCAAATATTGTAGAGATTCAGATAATATCCGAGATTTTCATCAAGTACAGGGCCGTGCAACGGGCAAATCTTGGCAATATCGAGAGCAGCCGCCTTTTTGAGCAAAGCCTGAACAGGGGCACCATATTTGCCGACAATACCGATATAGTAGCGACGAGCCTCACAGGCCCAATCCTCATCGGCATCGAGAGCACCGAATTTTCCAAAGCCGTCAGCCGAGAAAAGCACCTTATCCAAAGAGTCGTAAGTGACAATAACCTCAGGCCAGTGAACCATCGGCGCCGCAACAAAAGTAAGAACATGATGACCAAGGTCAAGCGTGTCACCTTCCTTAACGACAATTTGACGCTCTTGCCAGTCGGTACCAAAAAAGGCCTTCATCATAGCAAATGCTTTAGCTGATGAAACAATCGTCGCCTCGGGAAATGCGGCCATAAAGTTTGCAATATTTGCAGAATGATCCGGCTCCATGTGCTGAACAATAAGGTAATCAGGTTTGCGGCCGCTCAATGCCTTGGTTAAGTTGTCAAGCCATTCCTCGCCAAAGTTGGCGTCAACAGTGTCCATAACCGCAATCTTATCGTCCAAAATGGCATACGAATTGTATGACATTCCATTTGGTACAACATACTGCCCTTCAAAAAGGTCTATCTCATGGTCATTAACACCGATGTAGACGATGTCATTCGTAATCTTCATGTCTTCATTCTCCTTTAAATTAAACAATATATTATATCACAATAATGTTTTTTTCGCCGCTCCGCGGTGTCAGACTATTACACTTGACATTATCTCTTTTATCTAATATACTTATTACACAATCTAAAAATAAGGAGTCAATTATGCGTAAGCCACGAATCAAAAATGACGGAGAAGGTTACTACCACATCGTAAGCCGCTGCGCCCTACAGCAGTTTCTATTAAACCCTGAAGGCAAGTCTGTCTTTGTCGACATGCTTCGCCGTATAGCCATCTTCAGCGGTATAGAGCTACTCAACTATTGCGTAATGGACAACCATTTTCATATCCTTGCCCATGTTCCAATACCAACCGAGATTACTGAAGAAATGCTGATTTATCGCGTAAAGACCCTCTACGGAGCAGATCAGGCGCAATCCCACAAAGACAGATGGATAATGTACCGCCACGGCAACCACCTGAAACGACTAGAAGAAGAGCAGATGATGCTCAAACGCCGTATGGGCGATATCACTCCATTTATACAAAACCTCAAACAACGCTTCTCAATCTGGTATCACGCCCACAATCCAAATACAGGCTCCATGTGGGAAGGACGCTTCTATAGTACACTTCTAGAAGGCACTGCCCATACCCTTTCAACCGTATCTGCCTACATTGACTTAAATCCCGTTCGTGCAGGCATAGTAAACGACCCCAAAGACTACAAATGGTCAGGCTACGCCTCAGCCCTGCGCGGCAACTCCAATGCAATGCACGGCATAGCACGCATCTACAATCCAGACGCCAAAGTCTCTGACTTCAAAAAACACATAGAAACCTACCGTCAAAAGCTCTATCTAAGCGGCTCAGATGTATTCACAGCCGAAAAGATACAAGAGATAATTGATAAAAAAGGCGAACTGCCACTGCAAATCCTCTTACGCTGCAAAGTCCGCCACTTCACCTGTGGAGCAATCTTCGGCTCAAAAGACTTTGTCGATGAACAGGTGGCAAAACACAAATATGCCTTCAGCCTCGGTAGAAAAACAGGTGCAAGAGGCATCGGACTATGTAAAAACTGGGATGGTATAAAGCTATATTCAGCAAGAGACCTCCAAAAATCCCCAGTTTCATTCCAAGGCTAAGCAAAAATCCCGACAAAATACCACCAACTTCAACGGAGCCTACCGCCCCGAATGGGGAAGTGTATCTAAAAATCTCGCCAAAGACCTTTTTTGAGAGTATAGATGTTGCTAGATACACAAAAATGTGCCACTTTTGCCAGTATCCAATACCAAATTCCAATATTATCAGAGTCGGCGGAGATGTATTAGCTTTGTAGTTTAAGAATAATTGCGGTTGTTTTAGGAAATGAGATTCTAGATTGAGTTAATTCTTAGCATGAAGTTAAATTTTGGGCTCAATATAGCAAGACATGAGCGGAATGTCAAGTGTAATAGTCTGACACTTATAAGCCGATGGGCTACAATTTGAATAAATCTTAACTTTAAGTTGAATCATGGGTTGAGTATAGTAAGCATGAGGCGGGATGTCAAGTGTAATAGTCTGACACTCAAAATTATCGCAGGCTAACACGCCCGCGCGGCAAAATTAATAAAAGACTCAATGGTAAATAAAGTGACTATTAGGTTTGATATTTTGCCAAAAACTTGACTAAATAATTACCATGGCTTAAGCAAAGTTTGCAAGTGGAGTCAGTATGATAGTTTGCGAGTTTTACATTTTTTTCTTATGCAGCGAAGCTCTAAGACATAAGACTTGTAAGACTTCAGACATCCGCTTATTTACGGACTTTATTAGGCGGCTGGGGTAACATACGAGCGGATTATTTCTGGGATAATGTGATAAAGTGGCAAAAATTTTTGCAAGAAAAATGGAGTACAATCCGCCAATATATAATGTTGGGTAGATGCTGAAATGCATTTTTGTGTTAAGTGTAAACCCAAAACCACATACGGTTGACAATAATGTTTTAACGGAGGTATAATTTATTTGATTTAAATACTGGTCGTAGCACAAGAAACGGCCGGATTCTCCACCTAGAAGAACGGGAGAGAGAAAATAGAGGATGGGCAACCTGACCTCTATGCGTACGCAATCTTGCGTATTTGGCTTTATCTGAAAATCGCCAATTTTCCAAGTAAAGAGCTGAATATGTAAGATGCGCTATGTGGAATATTCCGCGTGGCGTGTCTTTTATTCGTGTTTTTTACAAGGCGTTTGGCGATGCCTCAGATAGAATATGAATTAAAGGCACGCCACATTTTTTTGCACTGAATGTAACGTGTTTTTGTCTGTAGGTGCAAAAAGGAATAGATAATGAAAAACTTTACAATCACAAAAAGTGCCTTATTGGGCATTGCTATAATTGCTTTGACTATTACATGTCCTATTTATTCGTTTGGTAGTGATAGCGGGGATGATATAACAAAAAGGCTTACTCTTAAAGCGGAACAGGGCGATGCGGTGGCTCAGTTTAATCTTGGCTTGAAGTATGCCAACGGTCAAGGCGTAGCACAAGACTACACTAAGGCAGTCTATTGGTACACAAAAGCAGCCGAGCAAGGTAATGCTGGCGCGCAGAATAATCTTGGCGTTATGTATGAAAATGGCCAAGGCGTAGCGCAAGACTACACTAAGGCAGTCTATTGGTACACGAAGTCAGCGGAGCAGGGGAATGCACAGGCACAGTTTAATCTTGGCTTGAACTATGAAAATGGCCGAGGCGTAGCGCAAGACTACACTAAGGCAGTCTATTGGTTCACAAAAGCAGCCGAGCAAGGTAATGCCACAGCGCAGAATAATCTTGGTATGAAGTATGAAAATGGTCAAGGCGTAGCACAAGACTACATTAAGGCGGCCTATTGGTACACGAAGTCAGCCGAGCAAGGGAATGTTCAGGCACAGTTTAATCTTGGAGCAATGTATAACAATGGTCAAGGCGTAGCACAAGACTACATCAAGGCAGTCTATTGGTACACAAAGTCAGCCGAGCAAGGGAATGTCCAGGCACAGTTTAATCTTGGAGCAATGTATGCCAAAGGCCAAGGCGTAGCGCAAGACTACACCAAGGCAGTCTATTGGTACACAAAGTCAGCGGAGCAGGGTAATGCTTTTGCGCAGAATAATCTTGGCTTGAAGTATGAAAATGGCCAAGGCGTAGCGCAAGACTACACTAAGGCAGTTGAGTGGTACACAAAGGCAGCCGAGCAAGGTAATGCTGTTGCGCAGTGTAATCTTGGCTTTATGTATGAAAAAGGTCAAGGCCCAAACTACACGAAGGCAGTATATTGGTACACAAAGGCCGCAGAGCAGGGGCATGCCAGGGCTCAGTTTAATCTTGGCGTGAAGTATCACAATGGCCAAGGCGTAGCACAAGACTACACCAAGGCAGTTGAGTGGTACACAAAGGCCGCAGAACAGGGGCATTCTGATGCACAAAATAATCTCGGAGCGATGTATGGAAATGGCCAAGGTGTATCGCAAGACTACATCAAGGCAGTTGAGTGGTACACAAAGGCCGCAGAGCAGAACCATGTTCTTGCACAGAATAATCTTGGAGTGATGTATGAAAATGGCCTAGGCGTAGCACAAGACTACACCAAGGCAGTTGAGTGGTACACAAAGTCCGCAGAACAGGGGCATTCTGATGCACAAAATAATCTTGGCTTTATGTATGCCAATGGCAAAGGCGTAGCGCAAGACTACGCTAAGGCTGTTGAGTTGTACACAAAGTCAGCTGAGCAAGGTAATGCCAGGGCACAGAATAATCTTGGGTTTATGTATGCCAATGGCCGAGGCATAGCGCAAGACTACACTAAGGCCGTTGAGTGCTACACGAAGTCAGCAGAGCAGGGTGATGTCCTTGCACAGAATAATCTTGGAGTGATGTATGAAAATGGCCAAGGCGTAACGCAAGACTACACTAAGGCAGTCTATTGGTATACGAAGTCAGCGGAGCAGGGTAATGCCATGGCGCAGAATAAACTTGGCTTTATGTATACCAATGGCCAAGGCGTAGCACAAGACTACACTAAGGCATTTGAGTGGTACACGAAAGCCGCTGAGCAAGGGAATGTAATTGCGCAGAATAAACTTGGTTTTATTTATGTAAACGGCCTAGGCGTAGTACGGGACTACACGAAGGCGATAGATTGGTACACAAAGGCCGCAGAGCAGGGGCATGCGGTTGCAGAGTTTAATCTTGGCGTGATGTATGACAAAGGCAGAGGTGTTGCACAAGATTATACCAAGGCGGTTAAATGGTACACAAAGTCAGCCGAGCAGGGGCATCCGTATTCACAAAAAAGACTTAACAGTTTAAAATCCTTGGCTAAATAATCCCTGTATCGGGTACGATGAGTAGTGGGCAGGGGGCATAGCGGGCATCTTTGGAGGCTATGCTCCCGAAGAGCAGGGAGCATAGCAAGCGTGGCTTGGGCCGACCTAGAACTATTAATGAAATTTCATTTTCGGTAGCAAATTCTATTATTTATTGGGCAGCATTGCCGACTCTGTAGTAGGTTGCGGAATCAATATTGTTTGGTAATTTGTTGAGATAACCTTTAATGGCTTGAAACAATACTGATGTGACAACTTTTCAGAAATTTAAATTGGGGCTGTTTCAAAATTGGTTGATTCAATCTCAATTTTTGTTTGGACACCATCGATTTTTTCGGCGGTGTACGGGATGTCACCACTCCAAGAGCGGATTAGTGGACCATCAACGCCTTTTACAGTGATATTCTCAAGTCTTACCTCTTTTAGGTGAGCGCATCTTAAAAATTCGGTTTGTTGGGTTCGGAATGTTATCTGGCAATTTTCCAGTATTAGGGTTGTCGGTATTTCGCTGTCACCATAGGCACAAAGCGACATGCCGACATCTTGGGCTTCTATTTCGGATAACTTAATGTCAGCGAGTGGGCGGTTTCGCTGCCATAGTTCGTTGCCGGAGAAGTTGTAGTGAATGAGTCTATCGATGCTTTTGCATTTGCATCGGCGTATTGTAATCTCTCCTGGTTGTTGCCGTACGCTTTGCGTGAAGTCGGAGAAGTAGGTGAAGAAGGAGAGCATATTTCGCCTACCGGTGTTTTCTTCTCCATTGCCTCCTGCCTCTAAAATTGAGCGGGGAAGGCTGTGGCGAATAGGGTATATTCCAGGACCATGGGCTATGCAGTCTTCAATATTGACTCTTGTGCCTCCAAATCTGAATGCGCTGCAAGCTGTGTTTAGATCGCATTTTGATATGGAAACATCTTGGTTGTCAAATCCGGCAATGGCGTCGTCACCTGTGTGGAGGATGCAATTTTCTATATGAATGCGATCGCAGCCTCTGACATGGATACCATCATGTCCAGCGATAACTGTGAGATCTTTGAAGGTTAAATCCTGGCTCCACGCTATACGGAACGCCCAATTCCCTATGTGGCGTAATTCAATGCCGCTGAAGTGAAGACCCTTGCAGTTAAAGGCTGTTATTCCGTGAACTCCTCGCATGTGCTCTTCACCGATTGGATCAAATGAGTTGCGTCCGTCAATGTATGAATCGGGCTCTCCGGTTATTGAAGCATCAGTGGCATCCTGCAAACGGATAATGGCATTGTTCCAACGGCTTCCTGAGTCGGTGATGAAGCTGATGTCTTTGCGTTTATCGGCTGGTGTCCAAATGAGGTCTGGCTTGCAGAAGCCCTTCGGCATCGGCTCTATGTCGTCATTTGCCAGGGTGTAATAGTCGTCTGGGTTGCGGCTTGCTATCAGATGTGCGCCTGATTTGAGGTGTAGGTTGACATTACTGCGAAGACGGATTCCTTTTATGTGATATTCTCCTTTTTCTAAGGCAACAATACCTCCACCGTGAAGAAAGCATTTGTCTATCGCTTTTTGAATGTCGAGCGTAGAATCTTTTGAAGGAACAAGTGAAATTGTCATATCAATTGCCTTAATATTGGTAGAAGCGACACTCTGACGGTTGTAAGTCAAAGTGGAGCTTTCCGTCTTTTACAATAAGTGGTTTTTGAGTCCAAACATCGCAAATGTTAGTTAAATCAACTGTGGGTGGAAGCTTTAACATTTCGATAGAAATGGAATAGCGGTGAGGCCGTTCCGGTCGGCGGTTGAATACGCCAAACCACCCATGATTGGGATTGTCCTTTGACGGCGCAACGCGAATGTCTATAAGGCGTTCGCCAACAACTCGCTTGGCGCAGATACCGTTGCGGTTACATGCAAGAACAGTGGGGTTGGTGACGAGCGAAATATCTTCGTCAGGGGAGAGTGTCAGTTCGCCTCCGAAGAATATTGGAGATGCGGAAAGTGCGCGCTGTGTTATAAAGGTGCGCTTTTCAAGAAGTGTAAGGTCTGACGGATGCTTGGCTGGTGGGAGCAGGGGGCCGGGGCCGGCCGGCTTTCTGCCCGGTTGGGCTGGTGGCGCATCGCATTGAAGGATTCCAAAGGGAACCATATCAAGGTCGAGCCAAAAGTTTTTACCTCCGTTTTCTTGCCAGTGTTCCCATCGTTCAAAGGCGGCTTCCAAATCAGATGGCCTGTCCCAAATGTCTCCGGTTATGCGTACCATATCTGCATATTTGCTGTAAACGGGGACGAGATGCAGGTTGACAAAGTTGCCGGGAGAGAGACTTAAAACAATGGGGCGAGAGGCCTTTTCTATTGCTTTTGAAAAGGCTTCTATTTCATCGGGTTGCTCTGCGACATCGTCGAGCTTAATGAAGTCGACTCCATTTTCATCAAAGTATTCTACTATGCTGTCGTAGTATTCTTGGGCTCCTGGCTTTGTCATATCTACGCCATAGTAGCGAGTTGACCATGAGCATACATTGTCTTTGTCTACAATGTCGGCAACTTTGTAGCCAGTTCCTTTGATGGTTGTCTCTTTAGTGAGCGCTTCAACCGGAATACCGCGCATTTGATGGATGCCGAATTTTATTCCATTCTTGTGGCAAGTATCTGAAATGAACTTTATACCATGAGGAAATTTGCGTTTGGAGGCTTGAGGTCTCCCGAAATCATCAACTATGGCGTGCAGGTCTGCCGACGACTTTTTTGCGCGTTCGCAAAAGTATTCATCCAAGTACCAACCAGCATCAATGCAAAAGTATTCGTAACCGAATGGCTTTAGGCGTTTGACAAAGGCGTCAATATTGGCAAGGCACTTGGCCTCATCCATATCGGAATTCCAACAATCGTATGAATTGAAGCCTAGAAGCGGATATTGACTTTTGGGAGCGCGCATTTTTTTACCTGAGAAGTTGTTTTTTTACAGCTTGATGCGTATGCCAGCCTTGAGTGAGAGATCGTTCTTTTCTGAATCATCGGAAGGCATGCTGTTATAACGGTCAGTTGCGGTTAAGCGGAGGCTGAGATTTTCGGTTATCGGGCTTTCAATGCCAATTTCGCCATTGATTAGATACTTGTCGGAATCCTCGGTTGATGGGAGGTATTCGCAAGACTGCCAAATTTTTGCACCTTTGGCAAAGAGGTATTCGAATTTTTCTTTGTAGCGTATAGCAGTGTAGTAATCCGAGACTCTATCCTGCTTTTCCCAGATTCCTGCAAGACCTAGCTCAAAGGCGAATTTTAGGGTTTCGGTATCGACTATCTTAACCGCCAAACCAGGGCCTGTGACAAAGCGGTAGTCAATATCAGACATTTCGTCTGAAAATGCCGTTGCATTGAGGTAGATAGCCACCTTTTCATTGACATCCCTGCTGATATCACCTTTTATCTCACCATTTTTTGCGGTAGTTTCTTTTTTATCATAAGTATGCTTAGTGCCGTCGGCATCGGTTATTGTTTCTTCCGATGTGGTGCGTGTGATAATTCCTTTGGCATTGACGGCATACTCAATTGTGTCGATTTTTTGCTTTATCTCAAAGCCGAAGGTGCCTGATTCGTTATCGGTGTTACCATCATTAAGCGCACCGCCAAGTGTAATTGAGATGTCAGGAGTTTTTTTGACTTCTGCTTCTTCAGCGAAGAGGGGTAGTGCAGTGGCGGAACAAATGAGAAGAGCGATAAGCGAGATACGAGTGTAGTTCATGATGTGTAGTTGAAGTTGTAATGCTTGATGGAAAAAAAAGAGTTGAAAGGGCTAAATGACTCCCTTGCTGGAGGGAATTCCGGCATCGCGCGGGTCGGGTTCAATCGCCATACGCATTGAGCGTGCAAAGGCCTTGAATAGGGACTCTACGATGTGATGAACTTCGTCTCCGTAGATGTTTTCAATATGGAGATTCATCTTTACCTGTGTCATGACAGAGCGGAAGAATTCTTCCACGAGCCTAACATCAAAGGTGCCGATAAAATCGCGGTCGTGATTGACCTTGTAGACCATATACGGTCTGCCGGAAATATCAATTGCAACGCGAGTTAAAGCCTCATCCATAGGAAGTAGCATAAAGCCGTACCGACGAATGCCACGCCTATCCCCCAATGCTTGATCGATGCAGGAGCCAAGAACGATTCCAATATCTTCCATTGAGTGATGATCGTCAACATCGGTATCACCTGATGCCTTGACGGTTAAATCAATCAATGAATGTCTGGAAAATATTTCAAGCATGTGATTCAAAAAGGGAATCCCTGTTGAAATGGAGTGCTTTCCTGTTCCGTCGAGATTGAGAGAAATTTCAATTTGTGTTTCGCGTGTATTGCGAGAAATTGTTGCTGTGCGTGGGTTCATAATTGTTATTATTTTAATAGTTTATCGGCTTTGCTGTCAAATCTTTTGCGAGATTTAGAGGCAGATTTGACAATATTTTTCATAAAGTGTAAATTATCAGTATGGGTTGCAAAGAGGGCTGTTCTTGGGATGTGAGTTTCCGGTCTTTTTTAGAAGCTTTATTTTTTGCAATCTAACTTACCTGCACTTTTTACGCAATAATTGTTTAATCTCTTTTTTGACGGAGCTATATCATTTTTTGCATGAAGTGAAGCTTATTGAAAGGAGTTTTATCAATGCATAACTATTTTGATCCTTCATACTTTGATAATGCTGCAAGTGCCATTCCAAAAAGCTGGTACGATTTTAATCCTGAAATTGGTGTGATTTTGGGTTCCGGATGGAGCCGCACTGTAATTGAGCGTGAATGCGTTGACAGTATTCCCTTTTCTGCAATTCCTGGCTATGGCGCAAGCACTGTTTTGGGTCATGCCGGCGAGATCAGGCTGCTTGAGATTGGCAATCGTCACGCCATCGCCTTTTGCGGCCGTCGCCATTTTTACGAGGGCGAGGGGTGGGGGCCAGTCGTAATGCCAATAGAGCTTATGCGTAGGTTGGGAGTTAAGGATTTGCTCTTAACAAATGCCGCAGGAGGAGTAAATCCTTCATTTGCCCCAGGTGATTTACTGCTTATAACAGACCATGTAAACACAAGCGGCTTGAATCCTTTGCAGGGACCTGTTTTGCCAAATTGGGGAACGCGCTTCCCCGATCAAAGCGAAGTCTATTCTCGTGATCGCATATGGGAGATAAAAAATATTGCCGGAGATTTAGGTATAACCTTGAGAGAGGGTATCTATGCTTTTACCACAGGCCCTTGCTTTGAAACTCCTGCCGAGATTCGCGCCTATTGGATTTGGAAGGCGGATGCCGTGGGAATGTCGACGGTGCCTGAGGCTATTGTTGCCAATGCGATAGGAATGCGTATAGCTGCAATGAGTTGCATAACAAATATGGCGGCGGGAATATCAAAGCAGCCTCTTACCCACAGTGAGGTTATGGATGCTACTGAGGCTGCTGCCGAACGAATGAGTAATCTTGTTATGGCAATTTTGGCCGGGAAGGCCTTCTAGTGCGATATTTAGGAGGTGCCAATGAACCTCGTAATTAAAAATGCCAATCTTAACGGCGTAAATGTTGATTGTCTTATAGAGGACGGCGTGTATAAGACCATCGCGCCTGGAATTGAAATTTCCAATGGATACGATATCCTTGACGCCAATGGCAATTATATTGTGCCTCCGTTTTTTAACTGCCATACGCACAGCCCTATGAATCTTTTGAGGGGCATTGCTGACGATTTGCCTTTGTTTACATGGCTATCAAAGCATATTTGGCCTTTGGAGGCAAAGCTTACATCAGAGGATATCCGTAACGGGGCAATGCTTTCCGCTTCGGAGATGATACGCTCAGGTACGGTTTTTTACAACGATATGTATTGGTCTTCGGAGGAGGCTATTGTCGCAGCCGATAAATCAGGTATGAGAGCCGTTATCGGAATCTTTATAATCGACGAGGCACCAGGCATGGTAAATTCAAAGTGTCGAGCGTCAGAGGAGCTTACCTTGGAGGCATATTCGGCACTTTCTTTGGAGTCCAAAAAAAGAATCAAGCTATCGTATGCTCCTCATGCCGTATATTCGGTATCTGAAAAGACTCTTTTGGCTGTCGCTGAAAAGGCAAGAAGCGCCGATGCGTTTATCCATATCCATGCCTCAGAGACGAGGGAGGAATTTGAAAATTGTCAAAAAGAGCATGGTATGACGCCAATTGCGTGGATTGACAGATGCGGGCTGCTTACACAAAAGACCATTCTTGCTCATTGCGTCCATTTGACAGAAGACGATATGTCTCTTATCGCTGAGCGTGGAGCGATTATCTCGCATCAACCGTGCTCTAATTACAAGCTCTGCTCTGGACAGTTTGACTATCACAGAGCAGTTGAATGTCACAAGTGCCGTTTTGTGATTGGAACTGACGGATGTGCGTCAAACAATAATCTCTCAATGTTTGACGAGATGAAGCTTGCCGCTCTTAATGCGAAAATAACTTCAGGCGATCCTACAAGCGGTCGTGCTGAAGATATCTTTTATGCGGCAACGCGAGGCGGCGCAGAGGCCTTTGGAATAGATAGCGGAGAAATCATGGAGGGAATGCTTGGCGATGCTTTGCTTATTGATAAGGACGCCGTGCAAATGAAGCCTTGCCACAATCTGATATCAAATCTTGTCTATTCTGCGGATACAAGCGTAGTCGCGTCGGTCGTCTGCAACGGGCGCATTTTGCTGAGGAATTGGCCTCGCAGTATATGTCAGTAATCGCCAAGATAGCCCATTTGCTTTAGAATAAGCGGATTGGTAATCCAGTTTGGCTCAACCTTAACCCAAAGCTCAAGTTTAACCTTTACTCCATACTGCTCTGCAATGTCTTTTTGGGCTGCCAGGCGAATTCTTTTTACAACACTGCCTTGCGGTCCGATGACTATTGGTTTTTGAGAGGCACGCATAACAAGGAGCGTGGCTTCAACTTTCCACACACTGTCTCCGTCTTCAAAGTGGTCTATTCTGACGCCGACACTGTGCGGTAATTCATCTTTAAGATTAAAGAAGACTTTTTCCCGAATAATATCAGCCATTGCCAATTGTCGAGGGTAGTCGCTTAGGATTTCACTATCATAGAGCCGCTCCCCCTCGGGGGCTGTGTCGAAGAGAGAATCTACGAGTTTTTCGACCCCGTTGCCAGTCGCTGCAGAGCCTGAGAAGGAGCGCACTTTACGCGTTCTTCCCATTTCTCGTTGTAGCCCGTTCCACAGCTCTTTGTATTCGTCAAGATGGAGCTCTTCTCTGTCGCATTTGTTGAAGAAGAAGAATGCGGGGCGGTTTTCTTCAGCCGCCAGCAAGCGGCGCATCCAGCCTTCATCTTCAAGGCGCGGGCTTTCGGAGGCGTCGAAGACTACAACAAGAGCTTCGACATTTGCCGCTGCATGGCGCGCCATTTTGTTGATGAGCGTGCCAAGCTTTGTTTCCGCTTTATGAAGGCCTGGTGTGTCAACAAAGACGAGTTGCCCGCGACGCTCATCAAGAATCGCTCTGATAGTATTGCGCGTTGTTTGGACTACGGGAGAGACGATGGAGACTTTTTCGCCGACAATATTGTTTATCAGGGTTGACTTCCCACCGTTTGTCCTGCCGACAAGTCCGATAACGGCAACACGGGGTTTGGGAGCATCGTTTGTTATCTCAGCCATACTTAGAGATTCCTTGCGTCGATGCGGGACTTTGAGAGTGATTCGGGATGGAAGTAGAAGTTTTGGCTTGTCGTGTCGAGAACCGTGCGCCACAGGCTGCTGTTGAGCGAGAGTTTCTGGCGCTCGGTGACAGCGAGTTCCACTGGAACGAGCGTATAGGTTTCGCCGCGGTTGATGTCACCGACTACGCAGCCTGTACGACCTGCCATCGCGGCGTGTACTGCTGCTCTTGCGAGCATATAGCAGCGAATGGCGTCGGCACCGGCCGCGGGGATGCTTCGAATGGAGTATCCGGGGTCGAAATATTTAACGGAGATTTCTTCGCCTTTGGCTTTGAAGTGTTCTGTGATTTTGGTCTTGAGGAATTCGCCGATGTCTTTTTTCAGGATATTTCCTGAGGCATCTTTTGTCTGCACACCGTCTGCAATCAAATCCTGCCCGGCACCTTCGGCAACAAGGATGACTGCATGGTTCTTGACCGCGAATCTGCGTTCAAGCGCGGCTAAGAGGCCGTGTTCGCCTTCAAGGTCAAAATGCTGTTCGGGGATGAGGCAGAAGTTTACCACCGGGTTGGCTACCGCCGCATAAGCGGTAATAAAGCCCGAGTCGCGTCCCATGAGTTTGATAAGCCCTACACCGTTGATGCAGCCTTTGGCCTCCATGTGTGCCGATTCGATTACGGGGGAGGTTGCGGCGACAGCCGTTTCAAAGCCAAAGGAGCGGCCTACGAAGTTGAGGTCGTTATCAATAGTTTTTGGTATGCCTACAACCGATATCGATAGCCCGCGGGCTTTGCATTCCGCGGTTATGTCGCGAGCGGCTCTGAGGCTGCCGTCACCTCCTATGCAGAAGAGGAGGTTGATATTCATTCTCATAAGGGTTTCGACGATTTTTTTCGTGTCCTGCTGTCCTCGGGAAGCTCCGAGTATCGTACCGCCCAGATTGTGGATGGTGTCAACTTCGTCATTGTTGAGGAGAACCGGTGTGAGATCATGTTCTGCGACCAGACCGCGGTAACCATACTTTATTCCGTAGATTGTCTCAATGCCGTAGTCGAGTGTCAGGATTTCAACGAGGCCTTTAATGACATGGTTGAGTCCCGGGCAGAGACCGCCGGCTGTGAGTATTGCGGCGCGGCTCCATGCCGGGTCATGGAAGATTTTGCGGTGTGGGCCGCACTCTTCAAATGAAGCGGGCTCTATGCCGGCATCGAGATGGCGGCGCTGGCGGGCGACATTGTAGTCGAGATAGAGGCGCGAGCCTTCTTCGACAAATACTGGGTTACGGACGGGCGAGGGTATTTTGCATTCGCCGAGCGAGTCGATGTTGAGGTTGAATTCGGATGGATTTTCCAAAACTTTTTCGTAAATTGTCATTTTTGTTTCCTCCTTGCAGGGTTATTTGATTCCAAGTGTTGTGAAGGCTGAGGTGGGAATTGCGAATGCAACTCCCGAGCCTTTATTTTCAAAACATGGCATTTCCCGAATCGCGTTAAAGACACTTTCATAGCAAGCTTCTTCAACGACGATAAGCAGCATTTCTTTTTCGGGTGAGAGGTGAACACCGAAAAATTGAGCATCGTTCACATTGGCAGTGCCGCGGGCTTTGATTATAGTTCCTCCCTTTGCACCTTTGGAGCGGGCTGCCGCCATTGCATCTTCGGCATAACCGTCATTGACGATTACGCATATAAGTTTTGTTCCGGAAGTCTCATCCATAGCATCCTCGCTTGTTGTTGTTTGTGCTGCTCCACTTCGGGTTAGCCGGCAAATGTCGAGTGTAAACGCTATGCCGGTATGTCTAAGGTTTTTAGCCGTCTCTATTACAGATGTTTTAACGCTGTCGGCATTATCACTGTCTGTAATGCTGAGGACAATGTCTTTTGCCGTTTCACCGATGCCGAGGAACTGCAAAACCGCATTGGGGGCGGAGCCTTTGCCTAAAATGACGGTGCCGCCTGTCGCGCCGCTTTGCACGGCAGCTTTAGCGATTTTTTCGCCGTCATATCTCGGGACGATTGATACAATCATGCTTTGTCTCATTTGCCGCTCCTCTCTCCATCCGCGAGCGTTTTTTTGCGTTTCGTCTCGAAGATGATTCCCATAATCTGAATTGCTATAAGCGGCATCATTGCTACGAGCGCAATAACCCCAAAGGAGTCGTTCGAGCCTTTGCCGGCAGATGCCGCTCCCAGGGTGAAGGACAGAACGAAGGATGATGTCAGGGGGCCTGACGCTACTCCTCCCGAGTCAAATGCTATGCCTGTGAAGAGAGAGGGCGCGAAATACATCAAAATCAGGGCGAGTATGTATCCCGGAAGCAATATCCATGCAAGATTGAAGCCTGCAACGGCTCGCCACATTGCCAAAGCGATTGCTATTGCAGTTCCAATTGAGAGGAATACGAGGAGTGCTTTGCGCCGTATCAATCCATCTGAAACATGCTCGACCTGTTCGCTTAGTACCCATACCGCAGGTTCCGCACAAACGATGATTGCACCGAAGACAAGCCCTACGGCGACCATCAGCGCATACCATAATGGGCTGCTTGCCGCCTCTTTGCCAAGTATTTCGCCAAGTGCTGCACCAGCTTGCATAAAACCGCCATTTACACCGATGAGGAATACTGCAAGACCGATGAAGGCATACAAAAAGCCAACTATAATCCTGAGCATTTGGCGTTTTGTCATTTTAAGAAGTAGTACTTGAGCGATAAATGTCATTACAAGCAGAGGCAGGATTGAGGATCCGGCTTCTTTGAATGAATGGCCTATCAAAGCACCAGAGATGCCAATTGCAGATTCGTGAGAGGTTGTCGCATCAACTGCTACATCACAACTGCTCCCATTTGTTGCAAGTGAATAGAGAAGCACGGCAAGCACAGGGCCTACGGATGCAACGCCGGTAAGACCGAAACTAGCGTTTTTGTCATTTCTCACGGCAGAGGCACCCAGTCCCAATGCCATGATGAAAGGTACCGTCATGGGGCCTGTTGTTGCACCTCCCGAATCGAATGCTATACCGATAAAAGCCTTTGGGGCAAAGTATGCGACAATGCCAAGCAGCAGGTAGAATAAGAGGTATACGAGCTTTAAGGGCACATTTACCAGCATTCTTAAAAGGCCTAACGACATAAACATCCCGACACCAGCTGCGATTGAATAGGTGAAGTGCCCTTTATTTACCCAGCCGAAGATCTCTTTTACTTGTGTCGCGAAGACTTGTATGTCGGGTTCTGCGGCAGTGACAACAACTCCGGTAACGAAAGATGCTCCCAGAAGCAATTTAAGATTGCGTTTGGCGGTCAGAGCCGCGCCGCATCTTTCGCCTACGGGGGTGATGCCCATATCTACGCCCATCAGGAAAATCGTAAGCCCGACGGTTAAGAGGAGCGAACCGACCGTAAACCATATAAGCGCCGGTATGCTTATCGGCACGATTGTAAGCCCGAGGAGCAGGACGATTGCGGCAATCGGAATTACCGATGCCGCGGTTTCCTTGAATTTCGTCAGAATTTCCATGTTCTCATGTTCTTATTATGATGAACCTCAAGTAAAAGATGGTATCAGAGATTCCCAAACGGGTTGTTGGAAAAGGTCTTGCCATCGGGAGATGCTCCGAATGTCCAAACGCCGCTTTGTCTTGGAGCCCTATTGTCGCGCATGCCGCTCACCAGTCCGCCCTGGCGTGGCGCACCGGTACGGTTTTGAGGGCCGATTTGCGGATTAGAGCGTGCGCTCAAGGCAATGCGTTTGCGGCTTAAATCGACATCAACAACGGTAACTTTAAGCTTGTCGCCTGCTTTTACGACTTCAGAGGGGTCGCTGACAAAGTTGTCTGATATCTGCGAAACATGTACAAGACCATCCTGATGGACGCCAATATCGACAAATGCGCCAAAGGCGGTGACATTTGTGACGACACCTTCGATTTGCATTCCCGGGCGGACATCCTCAATAGTTGTGACATCGTCAAGGAATTTTGGCATTTCAAAGGCTGCGCGCGGGTCGCGTCCCGGTTTTTTAAGTTCGCTGACGATATCCCGCAATGTCAATTCACCGACATCGTCAGAGATGTACTTGCGCAGATTTATCGAATCGACGAGTGCTGTATTGCCGATTAGAGCGCCCACTTCGACACCGAGGTCCTTTGCCATAGTCGAAACCAAGGCATAGCGTTCGGGGTGAACGGCTGACGCATCGAGCGGGTCTGTACCGCCTCGAATGCGTAAAAAGCCCGCAGCCTGTTCAAAGGCCTTTGGCCCGAGTGAGGGGACTTTAAGCAACTCTTTGCGGTTTTTGAAGGCTCCGTTTTCATCGCGGTACTTTACGATACGCTTCGCCATGGCGGAGCCGACACCTGATACGCGGGCCAGCAATGGCGCTGAAGCGGTGTTCAGCTCAACACCGACAAGGTTTACGCAACTCTCGACAACTTCGTCAAGCTTTTCGGCGAGCATCGGCTGGTAGACATCATGCTGGTATTGCCCGACACCAATTGCCTTTGGGTCGATTTTGACAAGCTCTGCAAGAGGGTCCATCAAACGGCGGCCGATAGAGATTGCGCCTCGAATCGTAAGGTCAAGGTCGGGGAATTCGTCACGCGCAGTATCTGAAGCGCTATATACGCTTGCTCCAGCCTCATTTACACTAACGACGACGACTCCCTTGATTCCTGCCTTTTTCAGGACATCGCGGATAAAGGCTTCGGTTTCGCGTCCGCCAGTTCCGTTGCCGATAGCAATAGCTTCGGGCTTGAACTTTTGGATCAGCTTGCAAAGGTCGACCTGTGCTTCCATCATACCCCTATCGCCTTTTACCAGATAGAAGGTCGAGGTCGCGATAAATTTGCCCGTTGCATCAAGAACAGCACATTTGCAGCCGGTGCGAAGTCCTGGGTCGACACCGATTACGCGATGAGAGCCGAGAGGGGCAGCCATCAAGAGGTTGCGAAGATTGCCAGCAAAGATATCTACGGCCGAGCGGTCGGCTTTAAGCTTGGCCTCAACAGAGACATCAATTTCGACACTTGGTGAAATCAACCGCTTGTAGGCATCCTCGGCAGCCATTGAGAGCTGCATACCGTAAGATGTGCCCTGCTTGATTCCGTACTTGGCCTTGATATCATCGATAAGGGGGGGGCCGTCAAGCTCGAGACGCAAGCGAAGAATACCCTCGGTCTGTCCGCGACGGATAGCTAAATAGCGGTGAGATGGAATCAGGCGAAGTGGTTCGCGGAAGTCGTAGTATTGCTCAAATTTTGTAGGTTCGGTTGGCTTAGGCTCGACAACCTCAGAAACGACCTCCGACTTGTTGGTGTAGGCGTCACGGACCTGTCCTCGGATTTCAGCGTCTTCGGAAATCTTTTCGGCGACGATATCTCGCGCACCGGCAAGAGCCTCCTGGGCAGTCTTAACACCCTTTTCTTCGTCAACGAAGGCTTCGGCGTCAAGCTCGGCATCACCGGCATCCTGTGCAAGGATTTTATCGGCAAGAGGCTCCAGACCGCGCTCGCGGGCAATCATAGCACGAGTGCGACGCTTTGGCTTAAATGGAAGATAAAGGTCTTCAAGAGCCGTCTTTGTTTCACAAGCGATAATCTTAGCCTTGAGTTCATCGGTAAGTTTGCCTTGGCTCTCGATTGATTTGATAATCGTAGCGCGTCGCTCATCCAATTCACGATGATAGTTGAGACGCTCCTGAATACGCCCAATCTGCACCTCGTCAAGGTTGCCATGCACCTCCTTGCGGTAACGGGCAATAAAGGGAATCGTATTTCCCTCTGCCAACAATCGCGCGACGGCGGCAATTTGACGAGGGGAGATTTTTAGCTCCTCAACAAGCTTGGGAAGCGAGTCCTCAAGTTCAAAGGCAGCAGTTGATTCTTCAGCCATTTTAATCTCCCGAAATCTTAGTCTTCCATAAATGCGCGGTAGGCGCGGTAAGTCATGTAAACATCAAATTTGGATGCAATCTCGCATGGCGCGTGCATATTGAGAAGCGCTGTACCCATATCGACAACATCCATTCCATAGCGGGACATAAACTTTGCGATTGTTCCGCCGCCGCCATGGTCGACCTTGCCAAGCTCGCCAATCTGCCATGCGACATTGTGCTTGGCAAAGATTGCACGAAGCTCGCCGAGGAATTCGGCGCGTGCATCATTTGCGCCACCTTTGCCACGGCCGCCGGTGTACTTGTTGATACAGGCACCGGCATTCATAAGGGCAGTATTGCCAGGGGCATCGCTGCCTGCGTAAAGCGGATCAGCCGCGGCTGTGACATCGGCAGAAATCATGCGTGAAGCTTCAAGGATGCGGCGCACGGCGAGGTCTGAATAATCCTTGCCGAGAACGCGTGAGGCGATTTCGGCGATTGAGTTCTCAAAGAAGGTTGAGTCCATACCGGTTGCGCCGACAGAGCCAATCTCCTCCTTGTCGCACATAATAACAACCGCGGTGCGTCCGGGAATACCGTCAAGGTCAATCAAGCCTTTAAGCCCGGCATAGGCGCATACGCGGTCGTCATGGCCGTAGCCTGCAATCATAGAGCGGTCAAAGCCAATCTCGCATGGCATGCCGGCAGGAACAATTTCAAGCTCGGCACTGGTGAAGTCCTCCTCTTCGATACCATATTCGGATTTGAGAAGAGATAGGATGTTTTCCTTAACCTTTTCCTTGGCGTCCTCATCAGATGAAGGCTCAGACCCGATCAGAAGGTCAAGGTCTTCCCCTGCAATGCCCTGAGAAAGGGTTTTCTTAGCCTGCTCCTGACCCAAGTGAGGAAGAATGTCGGTAATCATGAAGGCGGGATCGCCCGGCTTGTCGCCGACGGCAATTTCAACTGTCGTGCCGTCCTTGCGGCATACCACACCATAGAGGGCTAGGGGACGGACAACCCACTGATATGTCTTGATGCCACCGTAATAGCGAGTGTCAAAATACGCGAAGCCGCCCTTTTCAGCAAGAGGAACGGGCTTAAGGTCGATGCGCGGAGCGTCGGTATGGCCGCCGACAACATTTACACCGTCTCCAATCGGGCGGCTGCCGATGACTGCCGCAAGGAGGGTTTTGCCGTGATAGCCACGATAAACCTTATCGCCTGGCTTAAGTGTTTTTACAGATTCGATAGGGCGGAAACCGTTTTTTTTCAAAAGAGCGATAGATTCAGAGTAGGCAAGACGCTCTGTTTTTGCCTTGCCGAGAAAATCAATGTAGCTCTTTGAGTAAGACTCCATCATGCTACGCTCGGATTTCGAAAGGTTTTTGAATCCGGGCTCGCGGATATAGCGCCCAGACAACTTCTTCTCTTCTTTTTTATCTTTCTTCATAATCAGTAAAACCTCTTTACTATGAGTCGGATGAAACTTAACCAACATAAAGTATTTTACCACATACTAGGGTATGATTTCAAAGAAAGGTGGAAATATTATGATGTAATTTTTTGTCTTTACTTTCATTTTGAAAAAGGATATTCTTTATATGTGATAACAAGGTGATATTATGAACGATGAAGTAAATAATGACAGCTCGCAAGGTGCAGCTGATTTAGGCGATCTCTCAAGCTTTTTTGCTCCAAGCTGGGCAAAAGATGAAGGGGATAGTCAGGTTAAACTAGTCAGTGGAAGAGGCCGTAATTTTGAGGAAGAGCGTCCGCGCCGCAATCGTGATGGTCGTCCTCGCCGCGATGGTGACCGCCCACGCCGTGACGACCGTCCCCGTGACGGAGAGCGTCCGCGCCGTGACGACAACCGTCAACGCCGTGACGGCGATCGTTCTCGTCCCCGTCGCGACGAGCGCCTGGTCCGCGAAGCGCCGTTGGCACTTTCCGTTCGTTTCTTGCCTGAAGGTAAGTCACTTGAGGTTATCATCCGCAGAATCGTCACCTCGCATAAGGCATATCCTTTCAGAGATATTGTCCGTCTCTTTCAAAAGGACGACGCAAGCCTTTCAGTACGCATCGAGGCTGATCGCTCAGCCGACCCCGCCGCAAAGGTCTATCAGTGCCGTGCTTGCGGAATGCCCGCACTTACCGAGGCTGAGGCCATTGAGCATATCTTCTCAACTCACCTTGCAGATTACTTTGATATTGAGACGGTTGAGTGCGAAGCCCCAACCGGTAATTTCCCTTGTGTAGCCCGTTGCGGTTTGACAGGCGAGCTCTTAGGGCCCCCAAATCACCACAGCTACTCACGCAAGATCGCTGAAATGCTCCAGGATCGCTTCCCCGGTATGTCTCGCGATGAATATTGCCGCAAGATAGAAATGGTTCGCGACCCGGAAGCCGTTGAAGAGTGGCGCAATGCCGCAAAAATGCAGACGAAATACTTCCGCAAGATAGAAGAAGTTGAGCCGGCTAAAGATGCAGAGCCCGCTAGTGCAGACGGCGAGGGTGCAGAAGCCAGCGAAGAAGCCGCAGCAGAGGCACCGGTTCGCGTAGGTATGTTACGCGCCGATGCCGAGGCACTCTTCCGCGCAGAAATCCTTCCCGAGCTTCTGGTTGCGGCTCCTCATGTTGTTTGTTCTGCGGCTATTCTCAAGAATATGCCAAATCGTCGCTTGGCCGCCTATCTTAACCGAGAGTTTAATCATGACGATGTCTTGCGCTCACAGGGAACATTGTCAAAGGCGCTCCATGCGGCATTCCATCATCGCAAGCTCCACTTCTTCCATGCCAACGATGACCATGGGCAAGAGTTTGTTATCGCAACGGCACCAGTCGTCTTTGATACAGAAAATGTCACTGACGAGATCCGCACGATTGTTAATTTCGTGACAGAAAATCCATCCTGCACCGAGAAGGCCCTTCTTGACGCAGTTGTCCCTGATGGCAATGAAGAAGCCGTAAAGCGCGTTATGTCAAGCATCCGCTGGCTTGTTGAAAAGGGACATCTCGTTGAATATTTCAATAACCTCTATTCAATTGCGGCGCCGCATCCAATATACCGCTTGACTCCCAAAAAAGAGCGCAAGCCAAAGGATAAACCCACAGATGAAAATTCGGCACCATCGGCCGATGCGGAGACTCCCGCTGGTGATGATGCGGCTCAGGCTCCCAAGGCTGAAGACGCTCCTGTAGTTGAAGAATCTGTCGTCGCAGAGGCTGCGCCAACAGAGGAGGCTTCGGCAGAAGAGCCTGTCGCTACAGAAGAAGCTTCAACAACTGAAGAGACCTCTCAGCAATAATTCGATTATCATCTTGGTTGTCATCAAAGGGTCAGATATATCTGACCCTTTTTTTGTAAGTCAACGGCCGGCCTATCATCTTACTTGGCACATATTTGAAAGGCCAGAATCGTTAGTCTATTAAAAAGAATAGGCGACAGTAGTCAGCAGAAACAAAAATCCCCGTCCTGACAGGGCGGGGATTTTTGCCGTTTATTTGAAGTTGTCTTACTTTGCGGCCTCGCGAAGCGCGTCAATTCGATCTGTGCGTTCCCAGGGGAATTCGTCACGACCAAAGTGACCGAATGAGGCAGTCATCTGATAATTCCAACCCTCGGGTTTGAGTAGCCCCAAGTCCTTGACCATCATACCTGGGCGGAAGTCAAATATATCGCCGTTGAGGAGAATATCAGCGATTCGTTCCTCCGGGATTTTACTTGTGCCGTATGTGGAAACATTTATGCTCATCGGGGCAGCTACGCCGATTGCGTAGGCTACCTGAATTTCGCATTTCTCCGCAAGACCTGAGGCAACGATATTCTTTGCGGCATAACGGCAGTAGTATGCTGCGGTACGGTCGACCTTTGAAGGATCCTTGCCTGAAAATGCTCCGCCGCCATGCGAACCGACGCCGCCGTAGGTGTCAACGATAATCTTACGGCCGGTAACGCCGGAGTCTCCGCAAGGGCCACCAATAACAAAGCGCCCGGTTGGGTTTATGTGAAAACGGGTATCGTTGGTGAGGAGATCTGTGCCTGCGAGAACCTGACGCGCCACAGCCTCAATATCCTTGCGGATGCGCTCAATCGGAATATCTTCGGTTTGATGAGATATTACAACATCGGTAATTGCAAGTGGGCGACCCTTATCGTATAAAATACTTACCTGAGCCTTTGAATCGGGGCGCAGATATGAGAAGTCAGATGAATTTCTGCGTAGAGAAGAGAATTTTTGGAGCAGTTTACGGGAGTAGAGAAGGGCGGCAGGCATAAGCTCAGGGGTTACATTTGTGGCATAGCCAAACATCATACCCTGATCACCGGCGCCTTGCTCCTCAGCAGAACCGCGTGATACACCCATATTGATATCTTGAGATTGCTCATGAAGATAATTGAGGTATTTGAAGGTGTCGTAGCTAAAGCCCTCTTCGGGTCTGTCATAGCCGATTTCTGCGACAACCTTACGCGCAATCTCCTCATATGGGATTTTTGCATTTTCAGCTATCGTTATTTCTCCGACATTCATAAGAACGCCGCTGCCCACAGCTGTTTCACATGCGACATGAGAGGATGGATCGGCACTGATGCAGGCATCAAGGATTGCGTCTGAAACTTGGTCTGCAACTTTATCAGGATGCCCTTCGGAAACAAATTCCGAAGTGAAAACATGTCTTGAAAGAAGTTTACTCATAACAATAACGCTACCTTAAAAAAATATGCGGCAACCACACAATAACCATCCCGCCTTAGCGCAACAGCAAATCTGTGTGACAACCGCAACTGTCAAACGATGGTGCCGGGAGAGGGAGTCGAACCCTCATGCCATTGCTGGCGGCAGATTTTGAGTCTGCTGCGTCTGCCATTTCGCCACCCCGGCTAAAACACATCTATATTATACCAAAAAATCGAAGTAATAGCAAATCATATCGCATTATTTTTTTTGGAGCATTGCAATTAAGATTTATTGGGCTTTATATGTTTTTTTATATTGCAATTAAACAGGTTTTTGAATTAGATATTTTTGAATCAATACTTGCGTATCGATATATAAAGTGCTATAATTTTTCTATCAAGGTTATTAACCAAAAAGAAAGAGATGAATGCAATGGATAAAGCAACAACCGACGATGGACTAGCGGAACTTCAAGAGATTATTATGCGCGTAAAAAACGCGCAAAGTAAGTTTGCTTCATACTCTCAAGAACAAGTAGATTCAATTTTCAAAGCCGCAGCTATTGCGGCAAATCGTGCCAGAATTCCACTTGCCAAAATGGCTGTAGAAGAAACTGGAATGGGAGTTGTGGAAGATAAAATCATAAAAAACCACTACGCCTCAGAATATATTTACAACACCTTCAAGGATGTTAAAACTTGCGGTGTGATTGATGCCGATGAGGCGGCAGGCATTGAGAAGATTGCAGAGCCGGTAGGTGTCATAGCGGCAGTTATTCCTACCACAAATCCCACATCAACGGCAATCTTCAAAACACTGATAGCCCTAAAGACGAGAAACGGTGTCATTATAAGCCCACATCCTCGCGCTAAGAAATCTACAATTGCAGCGGCGAAGGTTGTTCTTGATGCCGCGGTAAAAGCAGGAGCTCCCGAAGGCATAATAGATTGGATTGATACACCCTCGCTGCCCAAAACAACTCTTCTTATGAAAGAGAGTGATTTGATTCTGGCAACAGGCGGTCCAGGAATGGTAAAATCGGCGTATAGCTCTGGTACTCCTGCACTGGGAGTCGGGGCAGGCAATACCCCGGCAATAATAGATAAATCGGCAAATTTAGCATTGGCGGTAAGCTCAATTATTCACTCTAAGACCTTCGACAACGGAATGATTTGCGCATCGGAGCAGAGTGTAATTGTTCATGATTCGGTATATGACGAAGTCAAAGCTCTTTTTACCAAGATAGGGTGTCATATCTTGTCTGACGACGAGCTTGAAAAACTTCGCAAAACCATATTGTTCAATGGCTCGCTAAATGCCAAAATCGTTGGCCAGCGCGCCGTAACCATCGCCAAACTGGCAGATTTCACAGTTGACGACAGCGTCAAAGTCTTAATTGGAGAAGTCTCAAGCGTTGAGCCCAGTGAAGAGCTCGCGCATGAAAAGCTATCTCCCGTTTTGGCAATGTATAGAGCCAAAGATATCGAAGACGCCTTTAGCAAAGCCGAAAGGCTCGTCAAGGACGGAGGATATGGTCATACCAGCTCCATATATCTCAATGAAAACCTCGAGCCAGAAATTGTAAAAAACTTTTCGGCAAGAATGAAAACATGCCGTATTTTGGTAAATACGCCAAGTTCACAAGGTGGCATTGGCGATATTTACAACTTTGCGCTACCTCCGTCACTTACACTCGGATGTGGAACATGGGGCGGAAATTCGGTGTCGGAAAATGTCGGTGTAAAACATTTGATAAATATCAAAACAGTTGCAGTTAGGAGAGAAAATATGCTTTGGTTCCGTGCGCCGTCAAAGGTATATCACAAAAAGGGTTCGCTGGCTGTCGCTCTTAGAGAGTTGAGCGAAGAAATGGGGCGGAAGCGTGCCTTCATTGTAACGGATAACTTCCTTTACGCAAACGGCTATACTAAGGCGATAGAAGCATCCTTAACGAAGCAAGGCATAGTTTTCACAACCTTTTTTGATGTGTCGCCCGATCCTACATTGGCTTGTGCCAGAGAAGGCGCCCGTCAGATGGCAAGCTTTAATCCCGATGTGATAATTGCCGTCGGCGGTGGCAGCGCTATGGATGCGGCAAAAATCATGTGGGTGCTCTATGAGCATCCCGAGGCGGATTTTGCAGATATGGCTATGCGATTTATGGATATTCGCAAACGCGTCTATAAGTTTCCTAAGATGGGAATCAAAGCCGCGTTGGTATGCGTCCCAACATCTGCAGGAACAGGTTCTGAGGTTACGCCCTTTGCAGTGATAACCGATGAGAGTACAGGTCTGAAATATCCTCTTGCCGATTATGAATTGATGCCGACTATGGCAATTATAGATGCGGATATGCAGATACTGGCTCCTCCTGGGCTTACCAGCGCGTCTGGTGTAGATGCCATATCTCATGCACTTGAGGCATACGCTTCAATGCTTGCAACAGAATATACGGATAGTCTCGCCATCGGTGCTCTAAAGATTATTTTTGAGTATCTGCCAAAGTGCTATGACGCAGCGGTTGAAAAGCGCGTAGATCCAGTTTCTCGCGAAAAGATGGCAAATGCCGCGACAATGGCAGGCATGGCATTTGCAAATGCCTTTTTAGGTGTTATGCACTCAATGGCGCATAAACTAGGCTCCTTCCATCACATTCCGCACGGCATAGCCAACGCCCTAATGATGGAAGAAGTCCTACGCTTTAACGCAAACCCCATCCCGAGAAAAATGGGCACATTCCCGCAGTATGACCATCCTCATACACTCGAGCGTTATCTTGAGATAGCAAGTGCTCTAGGGATAGATGGGAATTCCAAGGAAGAACAGTTTGAGAATTTCCTAAAAGCGTTAAGAGAGCTAAAGGCCAAAGTAGGAATCAAACCATCCATTCGCGATTATGTTCCTGATGAATCGGATTTTCTTGCTCGACTTGATGATATGACAGAGCAAGCCTTTGACGACCAGTGTACTGGCGCCAATCCCCGTTATCCATTGATGGAAGAGATAAAGGAAATGTATTTACACGCCTACTATCAATCGTGATAATTAGCCCCTAAAAAGTTAAGAGGCGAAAGTTAACAGGTAGTGCGTTATTGTGCGCCTTCGGCGCAGTACACGAAAATTGAGTTAGTGTTGAATCGCCAACGCAATCGAAGCGTCGCTACACGCCCCCTGAGGCTCCGCCTCGGTGGTGCGCATAGCGACGCTTCACCCTTATGGGGTTCGTGAAGTGGTAAGGCCTGTCCTCAGAAAAGTTAGGTAATAGGTAATAGGTAATAGGTAATAATGAAGAATGAATAATTTTTGTAGTTTTTAGGTTAAGTTTTTTGTGCCTTTTGCGAAGTACACAAAAAGGAGAACTTTTGCAATTTAATGACGGATAAGTTAAAAATTCGCCCGCGGAGAACGCAGAGAAAATTGTGAGATTTTGTTCCGCACAATAATCTCATTTTGTGTATGTTGAAAAGTTAAAATGTTTGTTATTAGGATATTGTGAAGGGAATCGAAAAGGCCTGTCCCCTTAAAAAGGTTTCCCGCAAAAAACGCAGAGGAAATGCAGCTTGGTTCTTAAAGGTTATTAGGTGGCAAGTTTGACAGTAAAAACAGTTTGCGAGTTTTACAGTTTTAATTGGAAAGGCCTGTCCCCAGAAAAGTTAGTAAATAGGTAATAGGTAATAGGTAATAATGAATAATTTTTGTAGTTTTTAGGTTAAGTTTTTTGTGCCCTTTGCGAAGTACACAAAAAGGAGAACTTTTGCAATTTAATGACGGATAAGTTAAAAATTCTCCCGCGGAGAGCGCAGAGAAAATTGTGAGATTTTGTTCCGCACCGTAATCTCATTTTGTGTATGTTGAAAAGTTAAAATGTTTGTTATTAGGATATTGTGAAGGGAAACCTAAAATGAAAGTTTTAACGCAGAGTCACAGAGCCGCAAAGACGCAGAGATTTTTTAAAGTCGTAGTTAAAATTTTTCCCGCGGAGAACGCAGAGAAAATTGTGAGATTTTGTTCCGCACCGTAATCTCATTTTATGTGTGTTGAAAAGTTAAAATGTTTGTTATTAGGATATTGCGAAGGGAAACGAAAAGAACTGTCCCCTAAAATGAAAGTTTTACCGCAAAGAACGCAGAGATTTTGTGATACCGACTATTTGTTGTGTTAGTATAGTGAGGTTTTATTGTTGTGTCAAGTGTAATAGTCTGGCTCTTAAAGGTGATTGCTTTCGCTTCTGGGAGATTTGGAGATTGGGAGAATTGTCAAAATCGTCTCATAAGCACTGGCAACGCAAAGGCCTGTCCCCTAGAAAATTTTACCGCAAAAAGCGCAGAGAAAATTGTAAAAATTTGTTCCGCACCGTAATCTTATTTTGTGTGTGTTGGAAAGTTAGAATGTTTGTTATTAAGATATTGTGAAGCGGAATCAAAAAGGCCTGTCCCCTTAAAAAGGTTTCCGCGGAGAATGCAGAGGAAATGCAGCTTGGTTCTTAAAGGTTATTAGGTGGCAAGTTTGACAGTAAAGACAGTTTGCGAGTTTTACAGTTTTAATTGGAAAGGCCTGTCCCCTTAAAAAGTTTTCCCGTAAAAAACGCAGAGGAAATGGGGAAAATTTGTTCCGCACAATAATCTCATTTTGGGATTTTATGAGTTTATAATGTTTGGTTTTAGGAATGTAGTGAGGTGATATTTTGAAAATGAGATTACGGTGCGGAACAAAATGCGGTGGCAGTTTTGATTTGAAGGGAATCGGAAATGGTAAGGCCTGTCCCTCAAAAAGTTATCAAGATAGTTTCCTAAACTCTGAGTCTCCTAATCTCCCAGTAGCGAAAGCAATCCATCCGAAATGAAAAAGACAGTCCCCTTAAAATGAAAGTTTTAACACAGAAGCGCAGAGATTTTGTGATACCGACTATTTATTGTGTTAGTATAGTGAGGTTTTGTTCTCGTGTCAAGTGTAACAGTCTGTCACTTAAAGGTTTGGAATGTAGAAAAGATTTTGTAATCGGTTGAGTATGATGAGCCTGAGGCAGGAACAACGCCTTTTGAGGCTTATGATTACAAATCTTAATGCTATTAACCTTTCCTAATCTTGACGCTTGGCAGTATTGAAAGCATTCTTGTAATGGGGATTGCCCCCTTTTGCGGCGACATGGCCGCCGCAAGACTCTTGGAGAGGGAGAGGATTTAGACTTTGCTTTTGTTGACGGGCTTGTCTTCTCCGAGGCGGCGCATTGCTACTATGTAGGCTACGATGAGGACGATTTCCGCTAGGAGCCATGAGAGGGGGTTGGCGAGTGAGATTCCCCAAAATGCCGAGTTGTAGCTAGCGGTTACTTTTTCAACGACATTGGCAGCAGGTTCTGTTGGGTTGACTGTCCCAAATAGTTCTTTTGTTTCGTTGACGATGTGTATTACATAGAGTGAGCAGCATACTCTTGCTATGAGCTCCATGATTCCGCTTACGAGCGGAACGAAGGCTTTGCCCAGTCCTTGGAGCGTGTAGCGATGGACGAAGAGTAGGGTTAGGGTGATGTAGAGTGCCGCACTTACGCGCAGATACATTTTGACTTTTGGATATAGCTCAGGCGAGGCTTCGTCGAGGAAGAGGTTTGTCGCTATTTCTGAGCCGAAGGCGAGTATGAGGCTTGCTATCGCGGTTAGGGCAATGACTACGATTGTTATTTGTTTTATTCCTTGGCGTATGCGGCTATACAGACCAGCTCCGTAGTTTTGGGCTACGAAGGTTGCAACTGCCGCACCGATTGAGGCGAAGGTTGAGCCTAGGAGCTGTTCTGTTCTGAAACCGATGGTGTAGGTGTTGATGGTGTCTTTGCCCATTATGTTTAGCGCGCTTTGGAGCATTACGCAGCCGATGGCGGTGCCTTGGAATTGCATGGCTGAGGGTATTGCCAGGCGTAGGTGGCTCCAGTAGCACTGAAATTCGTTTTTCCAATATTTGAGGCTTGGGGCGAGCTGGGGATGTTTGCGGATGCCTATCGCGAAGATTGTGGCGGTTGCGAAGAGCTGCGCTATGACTGTCGCTAGGGCTACGCCTTCGACGCCCATTCCGAGATGGATGATGAATAGGATGTTTAGTCCTACATTGAGGACTGCCGATACGATGAGTGAGAAGGTCGGTGTCAGGCTGTCGCCGAATGCTCTTACGCTTGTCGCGACTACATTTGAGATGGCTGAGATTGGGAGTCCTGAAAGGAGGATCAGGAGGTAGCGTTTGCTGTTTTCAAAGATTTCACCTTCGGGTGTCTTTAGGAGTTGCAGGAGTTGTGGCAGTAGTGGCATTACGATTGCCATGATGAGGATTGCCGCGACTCCTGCGATGGTGTAGCAGGCGGCTACGGAGCGTTTGACGCTTTCGGCGTCTTTGGCTCCGTATCTTTGTGCTGTAATAATCGAGCTGCCGTTGCAGAGCGCACCGAAGGTTGTGAAGATGAAGTAGATGACTGTTGAGGAGGCTCCGACTGCCGCGAAGGCTGTTTCGCCTAGGTAGCGTCCTACGATTGCCGTGTCGGCAAGAGTGTAGGCATGGGCTATCAGCGCACTTGCAAGGATTGGGATCGCAAAGGCTATGATTTTTTTGATTGGAGAGCCGCTTGTCATAGCATCTTTGTATCTCTGGTGTGGATTTTAGGCTTTGCTTTTGTCGACGGGCTTGTCTTCGCCGAGGCGGCGCATTGCTACTATGTAGGCTACGATGAGGACGACTTCCGCTAGGAGCCATGAGAGGGGGTTGGCGAGTGAGATTCCCCAAAATGCCGAGTTGTAGCTTGCGGTCACTTTTTCAACGACATCTGCCGCGGCTTCCAGCGGATCGATTGTTCCAAAGAGTCCTTTTGTTTCTTTGACTACTTGTATCACATAGAGTGAGCAGCATACTCTTGCTATTAGTTCCATGATTCCGCTTACGAGCGGGACGAAGGCTTTGCCTAGTCCTTGGAGGGTGTTGCGGTGGACATAGAGTAGGGTTAGGCAGATGTATAGTACTGCACTTACGCGTAGGTACATTTTGACTTTGGGATACAGCTCGGGCGAGGCTTCGTCGAGGAAGAGGTTTATCGCGACTTCGGAGCCGAAGGTGAGTATGAGACTTGCCAGTACGGTCAGTATGACGATGACTGTCGTTATTTGTTTTATTCCAAGTCGTATGCGGCTATACAGACCAGCTCCGTAGTTTTGGGCTACGAAGGTTGCGATCGACGCGCCTATCGCCGCAAAGAGCGAGCCTAGGAACTGTTCTGTGCGGACTCCGATGGTGTAGGTATTGATGGTGTCTTTGCCCATTATGTTTAATGCGCTTTGGAGCATTACGAAGCCGATGGCGGTACCTTGGAATTGGAGCGCCATGGGTATTGCTATGCGTAGATGGTTCCAGTAGGAGATGAGTTCGTTTTTCCAATACTTGAAGCCTGGCGCGAGCTGGGGATGTTTGCGGATGCCTATTGCGTAGATTGTGGCGGTTGCGAAGAGCTGCGCTATGACTGTTGCGAGTGCTACGCCTTCGACGCCCATTCCGAGTTTGATGATGAATAGGATGTTTAGTCCTACATTGAGGACTGCCGATACGATGAGTGAGAAGGTCGGTGTCAGGCTATCGCCGAATGCTCTTATGCTTGTTGCGACTACATTTGCCACGGCTGAGATTGGGAGTCCTAAAAAGAGGATCAGGAGGTAGCGTTTGCTGTCTTCGAAGATTTCGCCTTCGGGTGTCTTCAGGAGCCCTAAGAAGTATGGCAATAGCGGTATTACGATTGCCATGATGAGGAGGGCTGTAACTCCTGCGATGGTGTAGCAGGAGGCTACGGAGCGTTTGATGCCTTCAGCGTCTTTGGCGCCGTACTTATGCGCTGTAATGATTGAGCAGCCGTTGCAGAGCGCTCCGAAGGTCGCGAAGATGAAGTAGATGATTGTTGAGGAGGCTCCGACCGCAGCGAAGGCATTTTCGCCTAGGTAGCGCCCTACGATTGCCGTGTCGGCAAGGGTGTAGGCGTGAGAAATCAGTGTGCTTACGAGGATTGGAATCGCAAAGTTTATGATTTTTTTGATTGGATTGCCGCTTGTCATGGTCGCCTTCAATCTGTGATGGTTGTGCTTTATGAATTTTGGATTTTTTCGTAATCTAGGAAGCTTTTTGAAAAGCCATCGGTTGCTAGCTTGATGGCGGTTTCTGCATCGATGTCCAGTTCTCTTGCGTGGGCAACTAGCGCAAAGAGCACATCACCAAATTTTTTCTTGATTTGGTCTTGATCTGCGGAGCTTGCCTTGAGGCTGTCGAGTTCTTTTAATTCGCTGTCGAGTTTTTGGCGTGAGCCTGCTTTGGGGTATGGCTCGTAGCCTGAGCGTGCGGCTTTGGATTGTGTGCGCTGCGCTTTCAGCAGCGAGGGAAGATTTGCAGGTACTCCCGCGAGGGCGGATTTCGGCTTGTCTTTGCCTTCGCTTTTTTTGATCTTTTCCCAATTTTGAAGGACATCGGAGGTGTCTTCTAATTTTATGTCGCCGAAGACATGCGGGTGGCGTCTTACGAGTTTGTCGCAAACGGTGTTTAGGACATCGAGGAATCTGAAGTCGCCTTGTTCTTCTCTTATGTTGGCTTGGAAGGCGACTTGGAGGAGTACATCACCCAGCTCTTCGAGGTGGCCGTTGGTGTCGGTTGACGCCATTTTGTCTAATAGCTCGTAGCACTCTTCGATGAGGCAAGGCTTGAGTGTTTCCAGCGTTTGGATTTTGTCCCAGGGGCATCCGTCAGGGGCACGGAGTTTTGATACTATTGTGTTGAGTCTTGAAATTCCTTCGCCGAGGGTTGTGGCTTTTATTGAGGGATCTTTGTCCATGACTTTATCCTTGTCTCTAGTCTAGTACACACATTCCGCCGATGCCAAGCAGGCAGAAGATGATTGCGAGGATTTGCTGCAGGTTGAGCTTTTCGTGTAGAACCGTAGATGTGTAAATGTTGAAGGTGACGATGCAGCTTGCGACCATTATCGGGTATGCTACGGCAGCCATATTTGCTTGGCCTAGGCAGTCCATGCAGTTGTATAGCACGAGGTAGCTGAAGGATAGTCCTTGCGCTTGCATGCTTAATACATAAGCCCAGAAGCGTCCGCGTCTGACAGTTGCGATGAATTCTTTCTTTGACAGGCCTGTTTCTTTGCCTTTGAGTATTGCGTGGAGTGCGAAGCCCAGTGTTGCGCCTAAGGAGGCGAAGAGGGTTCTGACTACAGGGTTTACGGCCCGCGATTCTTCAAAGTATGAGGGGAAGGTTGTGAGTACCTGCTGGGTGGCGCAGAAGATGAAGGCTAGGAATGCCAATGTCCGCCATGATAATTTTTTCGGTTTGGGATAGGCTGTGCCGTTATTGTTGTTTTTGGCTTGGGCGTAGAATACCAGTCCTATCAGGAGGCTGATGATTCCGAGAATGCGCCAGGCTGTCGGTTTGGTAAAGTCGCCATTGGCTCCGATGCTTTGCCAGAAGGCGGGGTCGGTGAAGTAGCAGCCTATGCCGAATGCGAATGGGAGGACTAATGCCGACTGCGTTATTCCCCATACCGCTCCATTGGGGCCGTATTGCATTCCTTCTGACATGAAGTGCATGCCGTAGAAGCCTAGGAGTCCTGAGGCTATCATTGTTGTAACTGTTATCGCGAGTATTTTTGCGGAGCAGGTGTCATGTGTGACGAAGGCGAGGGCTATGATTGTGCTGATGGCGATTGTGAGCAAACCTGAAACGACTTGTATGAAATTGGTTTTTATGCCGTCTTTGGGAGCCCGCCCGTAGATGGCTCCAATAAGTACCCAGCTTGCTCCATATATGATGAGCCCTAGGATTGCTGTGGGAATTGTCTGGAACATTGCTTTGTCTTGGATATGTAAAAGCACCTCTCATCATTCTTTGATGAGAGGCGCCTGTTTGTGAATTGCGGTTTCTTCTACTTGACCAGAGCAAAGAGCTTGGCTCTTACGCTGTTACGCCACTTGGCATCTTTGGGGAAGTCTTTGAATGACTTGATCTGCGAGAGGAGTTTGTCTTCGCGGTCGATGCCGAGGGTCTGCAATAGGGCATAATCTTGGAGTGACTCTGCAAAGATTTCCCAACGGATTGAGTCAATTGGTCCCTTTTCTCCAGGATAGACGAGGAAGGTGTCGCCGTAAGCCCAGTTGGGCCAGCGCATGCCGTCTGTGACGATGAAGGGGTCGATGAGTGTGCGTGAGCCGCTTATGTTCCAGTAGTTGTAGCCCCAGTGGAGGAAGCCTTTGAAGGGCCAACGGTAGAAGAGGAAGCCGTGCATTGCAATTTTTGCAAGCGGTGTGTCCATGAGGTGCTGGATATATTCGCCGCGGGGGCCGCAGCAATAGTAGACCCATGATTCATAGCCTGCTTCGAGGAATTTCAATGCGGAGGAGGTGACGGGCACGGGTGTGTCGATGACTTCGGCATATTCAATCTCCGAGACGGCATCTATGCTGCGAAGCCATGGTGCGATTTCGCGTACCATTTCTTTTGCGGCGATGTAGTTTTTGCGGGCTTCTTCGCCGTGTGGCTCGTCGGAGATGTGGAAGAATGATTTTTTGAATATCTTTTCTTCCTTCAGGAATTTTTCGAGCTCGGGAAGGAACTGGCTTAGGAAGTTGCGATAGATGTCTGATGTCGCAGGTGTTTCTCTATCCCAGAGGACTTTTTCACCTTCGCCTTGTCCTTCGTAGATTCGCAGTGCGAAGCGGCAGCCCCATTGGGCGAAGAGGTGGCACCATTCAAAGGTGTCTATTCCGCACTTTTTGGCTAGCTTGACATAACGGCGGACATCTGTCCAGTCGAACTCATACTTGCCGTCAGCGCACTTTTTGACTTTGAGCAGCTGTGATGGGTATTTGTCGCCGTCGAGCGGAGGTGTGAAGATTGGGACATAGATGACATTTTGTCCGTGGTCGGCGATGTCCTTGATGTAGTTTTCGCAGATGGCCCAGAAGTTGTCATCAAAGCCATTGGTTTTGTACCAGGTAATCAGGCAGTCGTTGTAGAACCAATGGGTGATGTCGAAGTTTTTGCGTGGCTTTATTGCGATGTTGTGTACGCGGACTGAGAGCTTGTGCTTTTTGGGTTTGCCGATTACACCTATGATATCGCCGGTCTTTGTATCTTCCTGGAGAATTGTAACGGTGGCTGTGAGGTCGTATTTGCCTGCCGTGACTTTTTTGCCCGGGCGGACTGTAAACCAGAATGCTGTGGTTTCGTCTTGAGCGAGGCGTATGTCGTTTTCTTCAAGGAGCGGATCGGGGACAAATCCTGGAATTTGTCCGATTCCGTCTTGATCGAGTGGATCTGAGAGAATCGGGGTGTTGTGGTGCTTGGCAAGCGCCAATCCAACATGGCGTGTGCGGAGTTCCCAGCCGTCGGGACCTTCAAGGGTGACACGGACGCGCATCATTTCATCTGCGCGCAATGCGACTTGAAAGCTGAATCGCTCGTTTAGCGCAATGTCAACAGTTGAGAGTTTTTTTTCGGGTAATGCCGCATTTGGGAAATGACGGACTGTTGATGGTGTTAGTATGCTGTTGAGTATCATGTCAACTCCTCTTTGTCTAGTTGGATTGAACTATTGTACAAGATTGAGAATTTTAAGGCAATCGAGCAATGTCGCTAGGAGCGGTTTTTCCATGCGAGAATCATGCCGTCGCAATCAAAGGTTGACGCGATTAGTGCCGTGCGAACCCACATTCCGTTTCGCATCTGCCGCCAATATTTTGCACGGGGGTCGGCGTCGCAATCCGTTGAGATTTCGTCGCGTCTTGGCAATGGGTGCATGAGGATTGATTTTTCCTTCATGAGTGCAAGCTCGTCTTTGCCGATCTTGAAGCGCGAGGTGTCGATCTTTGCGCTTTCACCTTTGGTGCTGTCCCATTCATCCTGAATGCGCGTCATGTAGACGGCGTCTGCCTCTGGAAGATATTTGTGCATATCATCGGTGACGATGAATTCGGATCCGCGTTCTTTGAGCATGTCTAGGATGTCCTGCCCAATTTGAAGGGGCTCCGGTGCGACAAATATGTGGCGGATGTTTTCGTAGTTGGTGAGGAGGTTTGAGAGTGAGCGGACCGTGCGTCCGCGAGCCAGGTCTCCAACATACATCATTGTGCGGTTTTTTACTCCGCCCCATTTTTCGAATGAACGAACGAGGGTATAGATGTCGAGTAAAGCTTGCGTCGGATGCTGATCTTTTCCCGAGCCCGCATTGAGAATTGGGACGGGGCGGTCTGACTTTGAGAGTGCCCATGCCATGTGTTCGGCAAGTCCCTTTTCCTGTGTGCGCATAATAATCAGGTCAAAGTATGAGCTGAATGTGCGGATGGAGTCTTCGCGGCTTTCACCTTTGAATTCACTCGAGACTGCAGCGTCGCGTACTTCTCCCGTTTTAATGCCGAGGATCTGGCAGGCGCTTAGGAAGGAGAGGAATGTTCGCGATGAGGGCTGTGTGAAGTAAATCATGGCCCTTTTGTGTGAGAGGAGGCTTTGAAGGAACTCCATACCTTCATGGCTTTTTGCTATTTGGCGGATTTTAGTCGCCAAGGCGCAGATGCGGTCTAGTTCGGGTCTGCCAAACTGCTGTGCGAAGAGTGTATGATAGGGCATACCGTCTTCGCGCGCCAGGGCAGAGACTTTTTGCTCCATCCCTAGCGCATTGTATTCTTCCCATGAGTAGTCGTGGAGTTTTTTCATTTCATCCAACTTTCGTCGCGGGGATTCATCTGGAATTTTTTGAGGCGCTCGATGTCTTCTGGCTTGATCGCGCCTGTTTCCGCTGCCGCCTGGCAGACGGCTCCGAAGTTGGAGAGTGAATGGTTTACTACATTTGCGGCTGCGAACTTTTCAAGTCCCGCGGTGAGCCCGTAGGTGAAGATTGAGACTACGCCCAATACTTCGGCTCCTGCTTCGCGGAGGGCTTCAACGACTTCGATGCAGCTGCCGCCTGTTGAGATTAGGTCTTCAACTACAACGACCTTTTGGCCTTTTTCAAGCTTGCCTTCGATGCGATTGCCTCTGCCGTGGTCTTTGTTGCCTGAACGGACATAGCCCATGGGAAGCCCCATGAGATGACCGCAGATTGCCGCATGGGCAATGCCAGCCGTCGAGGTGCCCATTAGGACTTCGGCTTCAGGGTAATGCTCTTTGATGAGAGCGACGAGTCCTTCTTCGACATGGTTGCGGACTTCCGGTGCCGTCAAGGTGAGGCGATTATCGCAGTAGATTGGACTGTGGATGCCCGATGCCCATGTGAAGGGATTGTCGGGACGAAGGAAGACCGCTCCGATTGAGAGGAGGTCGTGGGCGATGGTTAGTGCCAGCTGATTGTTTTCGTTCATGGGTAGGTTCCTTTATTAAGCTTTGAATTCTTGAATTGCGCGGAGGTATGCTTCAATCGGGTTTTCGGCGCGGGTGATTGGGCGACCCATTACCAAGAGGTCGCAGCCTGCGGTTCGAGCCTGTGCTGGTGTCATTATGCGCTTCTGGTCGCCGACATCGCCGCCTGCAAAGCGTACGCCTGGGGTGACTGTAAGGAATTTTTCTCCGCAGCGGTTCTTGACGAGAGCCGCCTCAAGTGGTGAGCATACGACGCCGTCAAGGCCCGATTTTGCGGCATTTTCCGCATAGTGCATTACGGTTTCGCCCATCGGCTTGTCGATGAGGAGCTCATCACGGAGCATTTCGGGGCTTGTCGATGTGAGCTGTGTTACTCCTATGAGGAGCGGGCGGGTGCCGTCAGGGCGAGTTAGGCCTTCAAGGGCTGCCTTCATCATTTCTGAGCCGCCGGCGGTGTGAAGGTTTGTAATGTCGACATCAAGTCCCGAAAGTGCATCCATTGCACGCTTTACGGTGTTGGGAATGTCGTGGAGCTTGAGGTCGAGAAAGAGTTTGTGACCGCGTGACTTTATTTCGCGGACAATTTCAGGGCCTTCGGCATAGAAGAGTTCCATGCCGATTTTGACAAATGGCTTGGGAAGATTGTCTCCATTGAAGAGGTCGAGGAACGCCAAGGTTTCTTTGGCATTTGGGAAGTCTAGGGCTACGATGATGTCTTTGTCCATTTTTTTTGTTCCTTGGTTAGTATTCTGTGCGCTTAATGACCGTTTGCTTTAGTTCGTCTGAAAGTCGATTGAAGTATTCGCTATAGCCGCCTATGCGGACGATGAGATTTTTGTGGTTTTCGGGATGCTCAAGGGCATCAAGCATATCTTCGCGCGAGATGCAGCTAATTTGTAGCTGTAGTCCACCACGAGCGAAGTATGACTGAACTAGTGGCTTGAGGAATGGCTTTACATGCTCCTTGCGCATCCTGAAGTTTACGATTGGGGTACCAAGAAACTTGTTGGTATGTGCCGCTGCAACGGAGTTTAGGAGGGCAGTCGGACCTTTGGAGTCATGGCCGTGAATTGGTGCAAGTGAATCTGCAAGGGGCTCGCCCGCTGCGCGTCCGTCTGGTGTCGCTCTAACATCTTCTCCTGCCCATGTGTAGTTTATAAACTGATTAGAAACTGGGATAAACTTGCCCTTTGGATAACAGGGTAGCTCATCGAGAATCTTGGTAAGGTCATCGGTTAGGCGAGCGGCGAGCTCATCAGCGATTGGGTCGTCTGAGCCATAGTGGTGGCAGCCTTCAGCATTGCGAAGAAATTCGGCATCGCGCTCATCCATCTTTTTGATGAAGTCGTCTGCAGTATAGAGCTTTCTCTCAAAGATTAGTTCACGAATGACGGGTAGCGAATCGTAGCCATTGACGACGCCGCAAATGTTGATGCAGCTCCAGGTCCATCGTGCTCCGCTGTCATGAAATTCACGCATTGTATCGATGCAATCATCGATAAGGAGAGTTCTAATCGGGTGTGGACGATATTTTGCGCGTCTTTCACGAAATTCGTTGACATAGGTGAGCCACTGCAACATTATGCGGCGTGAGCGCTCTATTAGTCGCTTGTAGAAGGCTTCGAAGTCAGGACTTGTTGGGAGATCTTCGCGTATTGCTTCGTCGAGGATTAAGCCGAAGTTTATACCTGCGTCATCTGAGCCTACATTTGAGATGCCTTCGAGCATTGTCTCTGTGCAGCCACCAAAGCTAAGGCGAGCCCAATCCTCATCGGGGACCTCGGGGAATTTTTCGCGTAGGCCTGCCATGTAGCCTTCGTAGTTGTAGAGTGAGGGCTGGCCACATCCTGATGCGATGGCTTTGTAAACACCCTCCCAAACTGCATCTGGCATATCTTGCCTGATAAGTAGCTGGGTGTTGGGTCTTCTATGGCCACAAATTGCCTCTAGGCATTGGAGTGTTATGTCGTTGTAATCTGGGCCGAGGGTGCCAGACCAGGCATCGTTGATATTTACATGGTCATAGAATTCTTTGAGTAGCTCAACGATGTTCTCGCCTTTGTAGTATGGAAGTAGGTTGCGGTCAAGGGGACCAATGTTGTCGCATCCGTCAACATAGTAGAGGAAGTTCCATGCAACCATGGCCTCATAGATGTCGCGCGGTGGATTTTCGGGGACATGACTTAGAGCATCGATGAGTCTTTTTGGAGCAGAGGCTTCAATTAGCATTGCTATTGAGCGCTTGCGATAGGTATCAATGCCGTCAAGGACAACTAACAACGCATCGCGAAAATCACCTTCGGGGAGTGCTTGGACGCGCTTTCGATAGGTTGATAGACCCTCTGTTAAAATTCTCTTGTAGTTGATGAAGCCATGGGTGAAGCCACCGCCACTTACATAGTGGGGTGGGGGGACGCTTCCGATTTTGTCGAGGTCGGAGTATAGCGCGTCAACGGCTTCTGCAGGTGCCTTACTTCGCAATAACGACCATTTGCAGTCGAAGGTATATGAGTAATTCGGAATGAGCGCCATGCCGTCATCTCTAGTGGTTATTTTAAGATTCAAACCACAAGGATAGAGGCTTTTTCCGTCGTAGGGCACGAGTGCGGCATTTTCCCAAAAACGGCGATAGGCATTTGAAAAGCGGTAGAGATAAGAGCGCTCTGGTTCTTCGAAGAAGCCTTGGGCAAACGGCTCGTTTACCGCTTTGAATATCTCTGCATTGTTGGAGGTTGTCGTTTGCATTTTAGTTTCCTTAGTGATTTGAGTTTCCTTAGTGAGCGGCTCCTGTTAGCTCTGAAATCGATGCGACCTTTAGGCGTTCACAAACCCTTGGTAAGTCCTCTATAATCTTTTTTGATGCTAACGGATCGACAAGATTCGCAGCGCCGACTTCAACGGCGGTAGCGCCGGCCATCATCATTTCAACGAGGTCTTCGGCAGATGAAACACCGCCACAGCCAATGATTGGGATTTTGACGGCTTCATAAACATCCCAAACCATGCGGATTGCAACTGGGAAAATCGCAGGGCCGGAAAGACCGCCTGTGCGATTTGCCAGGAGCGGTTTTTTCCGCATTATATCAATACGCATGCCTAGGAGTGTATTGATGAGGCAGATGCCGTCAGCGCCTTCTGCCTCGCAGGCTTTTGCGATTGCCGCAATGTCGCTGACATTAGGGGAGAGCTTCATGACTATCGGCTTGTCAGTGACGGCACGAACGGCCTTTGTCACTTCTGCCGCAGTTTCTGCCGATGAGCCAAAGTTGCGTCCGCCACAGTGGAGGTTGGGGCATGAGATATTGACTTCCAGGATGCCAATCTCAGGGCAGGCGGCAAATTTACGGCAATTCTCTTTGTATTCATCGAGCGAAAAGCCGCCGACATTTGCGACTAGGGGGCCATTGAAATGGTTGCGAAGCCAGGGAAGCTCTTCGGCGATTACGGCGTCAATGCCTGGGTTTTGCAGGCCAACGGCATTGAGCATTCCCGATGGGGTTTCGGCAATGCGTGGCTGCGGATTGCCATAGCGGGCCTCTGCAGTGGTTCCTTTGAGTGAGATAGAACCGAGAAGATTCAGGTCGTACCAAGGAGCGAATTCTTTACCAAATCCAAATGTGCCAGATGCGGGAATGACAGGGTTTTTAAGCTGTACTCCTGCTACTACTACGGAAAGATCTACCATACGATCTCCTCTTTGCGAAAGACCGGACCTTCGGCGCAAACGCGAGCGGGGCCGTTTTTTGTCATAATTGTGCAGCCGACACAAGCACCAAATCCACATCCCATACGGGCTTCAAGGCTGAACTCTCCATCCTTGACTTGAGGTAAAAGAGCAAGAGCCTTGAGCATGGGCATCGGCCCGCAAGCATAGATTTGTGAAAGTTCAGGGCATGTCTTGAGGGCATCGGTTACAAAGCCTTTAACTCCGACAGAGCCGTCTTCGGTCGCGATGATTACTTTGCAGCCAAGGTTGCGGAATTCTTCGGCATAGAAAATTTCACTTGCGTTGCGATAGCCTAAAATCACTGTGGGCGCGATGCCTTTTTCAAGTAATTTGCGGGCAAGACCGTAGAGCGGTGCAATGCCGATGCCGCCGCCTACGAGGGCAGGGGAGGTCGTCGCAAAATCAATGTCAAAGCCGTTACCTAAATCGGTGATGACTTGCAGTGGTGTACCGATGGCTACATTGCGAAGCCATTTGGTTCCTGCACCAACCTCGCGGATAAGGAGGCATATGGAATTTTCAGTCCAATCGCAAACGGAAATTGGTCGGCGAAGATACAAGGATGGAATCGTAATATTAACGAATTGTCCAGGTCGGGTAAAGTCAGAGACATCGCCTTCGAGATTTAACTCAAAGACGCTGTCGGTAAGAATCCGCAATGACTTAACGGTAAAGGTACAGTCTTTCATAAATCATATTCTCAACTACTCTATGATAGCATAATTTTGCATAGTAGAGAATGTCTAGCCTGACTCTTTGCGGTTTTGGTGGAGAAGTTAAAAAAAAAGGGGGCGGAAAAGCCCCCGTTTTTTATTTTCTTATGACGCCTGTTCGAATTGCCGCATCGCGGACTGCTGCCGGGACGCAAGCGATAAGACGGCTGTCAAATGGGTTTGGAATGATATATTCGTGACCAAAGGCGAGGTCAGGGCGACCTGCCAATTCTTTGACCTCGTCGGTGACGGGTTCGCGAGCAAGCGCCGCGAGAGCCTCTGCTGCCGCGACCTTCATTTCGGTGTTGATTGTGCGAGCCTTGGCATCAAGTGCACCGCGGAAGAGATATGGGAATCCAAGCACATTGTTAATCTGGTTTGGATAGTCGCTTCTTCCTGTTGCCATAATGTAGGGCTTGCCGTTCATTGCAGCGGCAACGGCCTCGGGTGTAATCTCGGGGTCGGGGTTTGCCATGGCAAAGATGGCAGGGCATTCTGCCATTTGTGCAACTTCTTCACCTGTTAAGACATTTGGTGCAGAGACACCAATAAAGACATCAGCTCCACGAACGGCTTCGGCAAGTGTTTTGGCTGTTGTCTTAACGGCGTGACGGCGCTTGTGGTCGTTGAGGTCTGTTCGGTCATCGCGGATGGTGCCCTTGGAGTCGCAGAGTGTGAGGTCTTGAACTCCCGCGGCTTTGCACATGTCGGAGATGCGAATGCCTGCGGCGCCAGCTCCGTTGACTACAACCTTGAGTGAGCTTATAGGACGCCCCTTGATGTATGCTGCATTCATCAAGCCGGAGACCGTGATTACAGCGGTTCCCCACTGGTCATCGTGAAATACTGGAATGTCCAGCATCGCATCAAGTCGGTCTTCGATTTCGAAGCAGGCGGGAGCGGCAATGTCTTCGAGATTGATACCGCCATACATAGGTGCGATTGCTGCGACGGCATCAATGACGCGCTCGGGATCGGTTTTGCCAGTATCCAAGCCACCCATGCGGCAGTGCGAAAGAGGAACGGGCCAAGCATCAACATTGCCGAAGGATTTGAAGAGAACAGCCTTGCCTTCCATAACAGGAATTGAAGCTAGTGCGCCAAGGTCGCCAAGGCCGAGGATGGCTGTGCCATCGGAGACGACAGCGACTAGATTTCCTTTTGCCGTATAGTCAAAAGCGGAGACAGGAGTCGCTGCGATTTCTTTAACTGCTTGTGCGACACCTGGTGTGTATGCGAGGCAGAGGTCTCTAGGACCTTTTAACTGTCTGGGCATACGAAGACCAATCTTGCCACCAAGATGATACTGAAGAACTTCTTCTTTTGTTACTTTTAGCGATGTTGCCATTTCTATTCCCTTAAAAAAGAAGCCCCCCGTCGCATGGCTAGGGGGGCCGTCCTGTGCACTAGTTCTTGTTGTTGCGAGCTTCGTTGATGTGAAGCTTGCGACCATGCATTTCTGTTTCGTTCAAGGCTGCGATAGCCTTTTCCGCTTCATTGCGGTTTGGCATTTCAATGAAGCCAAAGCCCTTGGATTTGTGAGTGAAGTGATTCGTTATAATCCGGACAGAAGCGACTGCTCCGAACTTTTCAAATTCCTTGCGGAGGTAGTCTTCGGTTGTGTCGTAGCTGAGATTGCCAATGTAAATCTCAACTGCTCCAGGGGGAAGATTCTTAAACTTTTTGTTTGCTATGCGTTTTTTCTTTGGTACTGCGTAGCCAACGAAGAAGCCTGCTATGAGACCAATGACTAGCCCGGCTCCAGCCGTGACCATCGGGTTTTGCATGAGTTGATGCATATCCATGGGGTTTCTCCTTCTAGGGAACATCCCTAGAGATCTAGCTTTTCTTGCTTTGTTTTTCTTTTGGTTTTGTGGTTCAGGATTTGCATTCCAAATTAGGACTGAATAAATCCGTCAAGAATGCGTTTGCGATTAGGATGGCGGAGCTTTTTAAGCGCCTTTGCTTCAATTTGACGGATGCGTTCGCGTGTCACATTGAATGCCTTACCTACATCTTCAAGTGTCTTTGGACATCCGTCCGAAAGACCAAATCGTTGATCGAGAACATCTCGCTCTCGCTTTGTGAGCGTGTTGAGAACTTCGGTCAAACGCTCCTTAAGCATACTGTGAGATGCCATTTCAGATGGACTTTCTGAAGACTTGTCTTCAATAAAGTCGCCAAATTGCGCGTCATCCCCATCACCAACGGGGTTCTGGAGCGAAATCGGGTGTTGCGCCATGCGGAAGATATCGCGTACCTTATCAATACCGCACTTCATCTCCTCGGCTGTTTCTTCAAGCGTTGGCTCTCTGCCCAACTCTTGAACTAACTTTTTCTGGACGCGAGTCAATCGATTGATTGTTTCAATCATGTGGACAGGAATGCGAATCGTTCTCGCTTGATCCGCGATAGCGCGCGTCGCTGCCTGGCGGATCCACCATGTAGCGTAAGTAGAGAACTTGTAGCCGCGAGTGTATTCAAACTTCTCAACCGCCTTCATAAGACCTGTATTGCCCTCTTGAATAAGATCAAGGAAGCTCAGTCCGCGATTCATGTATTTCTTTACGATTGAGATTACGAGACGAAGGTTGGCTTTTACCATCTTGTTTCGTCCCTCTTGGCCTTTTCGCAAAGATGTGCGTAAATCACCGAATTCCTGTTTAAAGGTTTCTGCTGACATGCAGGCTGCATCAAGAATCTCTGCGCATTTTGCTTCGATCTCTTGCATAATCTCGGGATGGCGGCGAGCCTTGTTTTGCTTGTTTTCCTTCTTTTTGCGAAGCTCTTGCTCTATGAATGGCTCGTAGTAGCATTTTTCAGCGTCAAGACAGATTTGCTCCAAAACCTTTTGCTTGAAATTAAGCTCTTCATCAACAAAGGTTATGAAGTCGGAGCGCAGCTTGTCGCGTTTTTTTAAGGCCTTGGCTTTGTCCTTCTCGTTTTTGCAGTCTCTGATAAGCTCGTAAGATTCATGTAAAAGCTTGTGGTATTTCTCCAGCTCCTTGTTAAGCTTTTCAAGCTGAAGCATATACTGGTCGCGTGTGTCGACAAACTTATCGGTGATAATGCGGTCAAAGCGCTCCTCTCCATTTTGAAGTTTGTTGAGCAACTTTATGCAAAGTGACGGCATAAATCCAAAATGGCTGAAGTATTCTCTGACGGCATTTTGAGATTCCTCAATGTCTTTGCAAATGTCCTTTTCCTGCTCCTTGTTAAGCAAAGGAACTTGCCCCATCTGATGGAGATACATTCTAATCGGATCGTCAAAGTAGTCAATCTTTGACGCCATTGCATGCTGAATATCGGTCTCTCTTGCTGAAATGTAGTCCTTTTCGTTCTTGGCGTCAATAACATCAATACCAAGCTGGACCAGAAGCATTTGGCAGCTCTCAATGTCATTTTCAGAATGGGAGTCAAGAGGCAACGCTTGGTTGATTTCGTCCGTAGTGACATATCCGCCGTGAGATTCCGAAAGATGGCTGAGCATTTTAACAACCTCGTGCATCGACTTTGAAGTCGATGTTTCAATGTTGTCGAAGAAGCTGTCAGTCGCTATATCGCCACGCGTGTCATAATCGTCATTGCCATGGACATCATCACCGAAGAAGTCGGTGTCTTTTTCTACGCCGAAGGGAGACGAAGAGTCCTCTTCTTCCTCATCGTCCTCTAACTGCGCAATATCGTTTGCATCTGGTTCCTCGTCGATGGGCTCTTCAAAATCGTTAAGCGTGACCTCTTCATCCAAATTGGCGTTTGCTTCATCATCCGCCGGGACTTGATTTTTACGCGGACGCCCGCGTTTCTTTGCTGGCTGCGCAGAGGCAGTCATTATGGTCTTACTATCTAATGCGTCATCTTCAAGTTTTGCACTTTTTGCTTGTTTTTTTGCCATTTGGTATGCCTTTTGCCTGTAGAGGAGGATTTTAATTAAGAGGATTGTGAGATCTTTAGGATAGCCACAACTATAAGTTATTACACCGTAGCATTCTTTTTCTTACGCGAAAAATATTTATTCACCCTTACCAAGGTTTTTGCGCTGTTCTGCTGCCTTGGTCTTATCAACGGTTTTGTTGTCGCTGCGGGGAACTTGGAGCGTCTCAAGATGACCGTCGGCAAAGATTACATGACCATAGACTTTGCCTGCGCGGCGATGCCATTCTCCAATATTTTCATTTTCGTTGTCCCAATCCCAAGTGCTGTCATTGTAAAAGACATTGCTCGGTGTAGCCGCATCGCCCTTGTCGCCGGCCGTTTGCCCCACGGCCCCGGTTTTAGTGCCGGCAGTGGCATTCAGTTCGACGAACATGGCAAGACGATGTGCGGTTCCAGGGTGGTCCTGAATGTCATATTGTCTTCTGATACGGCGTGACCCATACAAGTAGTTCATCGCATAAGAACGCATTGATTCCGGATATTTATTTTTGAACTCTTCGCAGCAGTAGACTGAAAAGTTTTTATCGGTGTATTTGAAGATAGCACCCTCGTCAATGGAGCGGTATATGCGTGAGAGATGGACATTTTGGCGTGCTCCGGCTTTTCCAGATGAACCGGTATAGTCGTACTGACCGCAACCTGGCCCGACAAAGACATAAGATGCAGCCTTCGACGAAGAGACTGTTCCGCCCTTGCCATACAAACGACCTTCACTTTTGCGACGGGAAATTACGCTATCCTTACGGACCCAGTTAACCCACCCGCGATGCTCTGTGTAGTCTTTTGTAAGCTGAGCGGCGATAAACTCCTGCATATAAAACTCGTATGCGCCGGCAGGGGGGAATCTTTCGTGGTCCGCATAATACGCAAGAACAGCTTTATGCAGGGCATGAAGATTGGCTTGACACTTCGTGGCTCTGGCTTGGCGTTGTGCACCCTTCACGGCAGTTATTGCAGTAGATGCAACAATCGAGATGATAGCGATAACGACTAACATCTCAACAAGAGTAAAGCCATACTTAGCTGAACGAGAAAACAATGTCATAAGATCCGTCCCATAGTCAGGATAATAATAAAAAAACAACCAAAATAATGGTTGTCAAGTCCTTCTATTATACAGTTTTTTTATATATTGTCAACTAAAATTTAAGAGATAAATGCAACAAGTCGTATCCATAAGAGTAAATTTGTAATTATTTTCAAAATTTATACAATACTCCAACTGCCATCTATAACAGAAGATGGCCAATCACAACCACTTATCTAGCTATTATCTACTTTACCTGTCTCTCCAATCTGCCCTTCACCCCACCAATCAATCTTCTCCACCACTTCGATTTGTTCCGCACCGTAATCTCATTTTGGTATTTCTCTCTCAAAAATGCCAAAGTTGTAGCCTCCTCAACACGCTCAGGATCCAAAAAGGCATCAATCCTCGCCATCATCTGAGTA